>JALYJX010000370.1 GCA_030775065.1 Gemmatimonadota bacterium
TCACGGGCGAGGAGAATAGCGTTCGACTTCACGCTTCCCACCGCGCGCCAGGCGAACATCAGGTTTTTTCGTTCCTCGTCCGTCGGCTGCCTTTTCGTGACGACTGTCCATGCCGAAAGCTCGGCGGGCGGAACCGCCCGCTCCTGAAGCAGCATCCCCCCGCGCACGCGCTTGTAGTCGAGCGCGTGCTTCCCCCACTCGGCCCGGCCTTCGAGAACGCGGAGATTCTGTTTCCGACCGAGGATCTCGAGAGCTTCCGCGCTGAATGTCGGTGCCACGAGGCACTCGACGAAGAGGCTCGATATCGCCTCCGCCGTTTCCGCATCGACTGGAACCGTGAACGAGATGACCGATCCAAATGCCGAGGCGGGGTCGCACGCAAGCGCCTTCCGGTACGCGTCGAGCGCCGACTCTCCGGTGGCGAGGCCGCAGGGCGTCGTGTGCTTTATGATTGCGCAGCAGATCTCGTCCTCGAACGGATCGGTTGCGAGCAGCGCGCCCTCGAGGTCGAGCAGGTTGTTGAACGAGAGCTCTTTTCCGCCCTTCTGGGTCAGACCCGCCAGCCCGTTGCCCGGCCGCTCAGTGTAGAATGCGGCGCGCTGCCCGGGATTCTCGCCGTACCGAAGTGTCTGTCGCCGGGCGAGCGAAAGCGTGAGGCGGTCGGGGAAATCGTCGAGTCGCTCGCAGGCAAACCACTTCGCGATAGCCGCATCGTACGCCGCTGTGTGAGCGAACACTTTCTCCGCCAGGAGCCGCCGCAGATCCAGGTCATCGTCGTTCGCTTCGAGTCCGGCGAGCACGCGGGTGTAATCCGCCGGATCGACCACCACCGTCACGGCCGCGAAGTTCTTTGCCGCCGAGCGGAGCATCGATGGCCCGCCGATGTCGATGTTCTCGATCACCTCCTCTGCGGTTACACCCTCACGCGAAGCGACGGTCTGGAAAGGATACAGGTTAACGGCCAGAAGCGAGATCGGCTCGATCCCCTTGTCAGTGAGCGCGCTCATGTGCTCGGCCAGATCGCGCCGCGCGAGTAGTCCCCCGTGCACGGCCGGATGGAGTGTCTTGACGCGGCCGTCCAGCATCTCCGGAAAGCCGGTGAGCTCACTCACCTCCCGCACCGTCAGGCCGGCGTTGCGCAGTGCCTTTGCCGTACCGCCGGTGGACGCGAGTGACCAGCCGAGGCGAGCGAGGTTCTGCGCAAATTCTACGACGCCGGTCTTGTCCGATACTGAGAAGAGTGCGAGCGGCATCTCAGAAAGTCGCGGCGAGTCCGGCGTTGTTCAGTGCCGCGACCATATCGACAACGCGTGGATACACGATGTGCTCTGCCGAGAGAACACGCTCGGCGAGCGATTCAGCCGTGTCGTCGATCTTCACTCGCACTCGCCATTGTGCGATGACAGGACCGCGATCGTATTCGTCGTCGACGAAATGGATTGTGAGTCCGGTGCTCGTCGCCCCCGACGCGAGGACTGCGGCGTGGACTCGGGATCCGTACATGCCTGGCCCGCCAAAATCGGGGAGAAGTCCCGGATGGATGTTGATGATCCGTCCGTGGTAGCGGCGGATCACATCTTCCGGAATGTGCTTCAGATAGCCGGCAAGCACGATGAGATCCGCGGCCGCTTCCTCGAGCAGGGCGAGGAGCGTAGCGCCGTCGTCGGTGGCGTCGAATACCTCCGTTGGAATTCCCGCCGCGCGAGCGCGCTCGAGCGCCCCGGATTTGTCCCGGTTGGAAGCGACGAGCACGATGGTGCCCGCCGGATTCTGGATGCTCGCGAAGTGGTCGAGGATTGCCTGCAGGTTCGTTCCCCCGCCCGACGCGAGGACGGCGATGCGTGCGGCCATGCGCGATTTTACCGCGCAATTAAGCGCTCAGGAAGAGCCGTGACTCAGGATTTACGGTCTTGACAGCGATTGATGACGATTTTCCTCAATTCGTGCACAGATACCAGTCGAGTGCAACGGACAGTGAATCCGCAACGCGCGCCGATTCGACCGCGCGTGCGATCTCGTCGCCCGGCGTTGTCGGTATGGGGACCAGAACGCCCTGCGCGCCGAAGCTCATTGCCGGCTCGATGTCGCGAAAGCGATCCCCGATGAAAAGCGCATTCCGCAAATCGATATGCAGGTCATCGGCCGCTCTCTCGAACAGCAGTGTACCGGGCTTCCTGCACCTGCAATTCTCTTCCGGAGCATGAGGGCAATAGTACGTGGTGTCGACGCGCGCGCCTCGCTCGGCCAGTAGCGCGCTGAGACGCTGTTCGGTTAGCTCATAATCCGCGACTGAGAAATATCCGCGACCGATACCTGATTGATTCGTCACGATCACAGCCGGGACGAGGGCTGCATTGATTCGAGCAATCGCCTCCGCTGCTCCGTCGAGCAGCTCCACCTGCTCGGGTCGCGACAGGTAGCTCACGTCCTTGATGATGGTCCCGTCGCGGTCCAGAAAAACGGCGCTGGGAAGAGCGTTCACGCCAGCGCGCGAAGGACTGCGGACGTGAGTCGCGAGTCGTGCGCCGCCGGAACGCTGCGCATGTCCAGTATCAGCCGGTCGCCGGCAATCCTTCCGATCACCGGCGGACTGCCGGACCGAAGCCTCTCCTCCATCGCGGCGGCATCGCCGTTGATAGCCACCGCCGCGGACGGAACCTCGCGGGTCGGAAACGCGCCAGCGCCGACACTCGCGCTGGTTGTCACGACTTCGGCGTCAAAGTTCGAGTCCCGCAGCGCTCGAGCGAGCGTCGACGCTCGCTCGCGCACTTCCGCTGCTGGAGCGGTAATCATCGCCAGCGTCGGGATCGCGGCTAGAGCACGCTCGGGATCGCGGTACAGCTGAAGCGTCGCGCCAAGTGCGGCAATCGTCATCTTGTCGACACGCAGCGCTCTGGCGAACGGGTCTTTTTTCAGTCGCCCAATCGCGTGCGCCTTTCCGACGATGATTCCTGCCTGCGGCCCGCCGAGCAGTTTGTCGCCGCTCATCGTGACGACCGTGGCGCCGGCCGTCAGCGCGGCGCGTGCCGTAGGCTCACCCGAGAGTCCGAATTCATCGAGCGGAATGATCAGGCCGCTTCCCAGGTCGTGAATGATGGGAATGTCGTGCTCGCCTGCCACCGGTACGAGGTCGCTCACGGCGACGTCCGCGACGAAGCCCTCGATCGTAAAGTTGCTGCGGTGAATTTTCGCGATTGCACCTGTGCGCGGCGTGATCGCTCGGACATAGTCATCGAGATGCGTGCGGTTCGTCGTGCCGACTTCTACCAGAGTGGCTCCGCTGCGGCCCATGATGTCCGGAACGCGGAAGCTCCCGCCGATCTCGACGAGCTCCCCGCGTGAAACGATTACCTCACGTCCGCGCGCGAGCGCGCTCAGCGTGAGGACCAGCGCCGCCGCGCAATTGTTCACGACGATTGCATCTTCAGCGCCCGTGAGCTCGCAGAGGAGCGACACGCAATGTGAGTAGCGAGTGCCGCGCCGCCCGGTATCGAGATCGTACTCGAGGTTGCTGTAGCCGCTCGCGAGCGCGACGACAGCTTCGACTGCGACGTCAGCGAGAGGCGCTCGTCCGAGATTCGTGTGGAGCACGATCCCGGTGGCGTTGAAGACCGGATGCAAAGAAGGGAGCGCCGCTCTTTCTACTCGCTCGGCGATCGTTTCGAGAAGTCCTGGGCCGGCCGCGCCTGCAGCGCCAGCCCGCAGCTCGTCGAGCGTGTCTCGAATTGCGTTTACGACCAGCGCCCGCGGATGCCGCTCAATCAGTGAACGCACCTCCTCCATCTCGAGCAGCACGCTGACGCTCGGCAGGCT
>JALYJX010000371.1 GCA_030775065.1 Gemmatimonadota bacterium
CGACGGATCGGACAATTCACCCGACGTGCAGTTCGCCGACACCGTGTATTCGTACGTCGCCACCTCGGCGAGGCCTGTATCCGTGAAAGTCGTTCCGGTCGTCTCGCCGATTTTTGTCCCATTTCGAAGGACGTTATAGCTGATGACGCCGTCGCTTTGCGGACTTGCCTGCCAGTCCAGACGTACCGACGTCCCGCCGGCGAGCAGCGTCGCAGTCACATTGACTGGGGTCTCGGGAGACTCGGGCCCCGTGAGGTCGGTGCAGGCAATTCCCACCATCGACGTCGCGAAAAGTCCAAGCGCGAACACAACAATATTCTTCATTCCGAGCTGCCTCATTGTCGTCTTGATCGCCGCGCGCATCAGTTGGTTCTCCGGACTACGATGCGACGGTTTCGTTGTCTGCCGAGGGCAGTGTTGTTGGGCGCCACCGGATTGTTACCACCGAGACTCGAGACGGTGATGCGATCGGCGTTGATCCCCTGATTGATCAGGAACTCGCGCACAGCTTTCGCGCGGTCGAGCCCGAGCGTGACGTTGCCGGCCTGCGACCCGATGTTGTCGGTGTGCGCCTCGATGTTGATCTTGATTCTCTCGCCTGCGTCGGACACGAGATCCACCGCGACTCCGTCGAGCAGCGGCTCAGCGTCGTCGCGCCACGCCGGCTTGTTAAAGTCGACCTGAGTGCCGTCGATTGTGAGGAGCACCGTGCCGGCCAGGTTGGGGGCGGGCGCGGCGGGCGGAGCTGCCGGAGGAATGACCCTCGCGGCCGGCGGAGGTGGCTGAGGCGCTGGTGCGGTCTGCACCGGCGTCGTACGCTGCGGAGGAATGACCTGGGGATCCGGACGGATGACGGCCGGCGGACGGGGATCGGTTTTCCGCACGAGGCTCGGAGATCCACCCACAAAGAAGGAGGCACCCATTCCGATGCTGAACGCGGGACCTCCCGATCCGATCTGACTGGAAGCCTCCACTTTGAATGCCTGGCGGCCGCGGATCATCTTCCGAATCCCGCCCCCGATGTTTCCAATTCCGAGACTCCTGCTCTGCTCACAATCGCAGCGGGGGCGCGTGTACCGGATGAACTCATATCCCGCGCCGACCAGTGCGTAAGGCTGGAAATCGCTGACAGTGGACGTCTGAAGGATGAGCGAAAGTGTCGGCGTGAAAGCGAAGAGTGGCGGCTTGTAGTACGTCGCTTGCTGACTGCTGTACGCGACACCCAACGCTCCCTGGACCGCGAGGAACCGATTGATGTGGCTGGCGAAGGAGGCCGCACCGCCGATAGCTGAGCGGCCGTCACTCACGCTGTACTCCGTGGAGAGAACACGGCCCACGGCGAGCAATCCGATCTCCCGCGCTCCACCGAGACCTTCGTCGGTGGTCGCGGACTGGGCGGCGAGCGTACTTAGGGGAGCTGCCAGACCAAGAGTAAGCAGCGAACGAACCAGGCGACGCATCAATTGTCCTTGAAAGCGGTGCGGAAAGGCCAGCGTACAAGAAATGCCCAACCTGCGGGGCTGGGCACTTATGCACAGGCGGCCGACTGGAATCGGCCGCGGGGAAGACTGCATGATGCCCGGTGAAAGGAAATGCCCGGACGCGCCCTACGCAAGCAGAATTATGCGCGTGGCGACTGTCCCGTCCGCGGCGCAATGTCCACCGCGATGCCGCGCCATTTGCCCTGGTTGAACCGCAGAACGCTCAGCAGGCACCGCGTCGCGTGCCCGATCAGAATTGCAATCCAGATATGAAGAGGCTGAAGAGTCCCGGTCTGCTGGATCACGAAGCAGATGCCGAGCGGTACGAGGATCTGGGAAACGATCGAGATATAGAGCGGACTCTTCGTGTCTCCGGTCCCCTGCAATCCCCCCGTGTACGTAAGCGCGACGGCGATGAACAGGCCCGACACGCTGAGGACGCGAAGAAGCTGCGTACCGATCTCGACTACGGCGGGCTCGTTCATGCCGAAAACCGCAAGCAGCTGTCGCGGGAAGAAGAGGAAGAAAGCTCCCACGAACGCCGCTCCGACAACGCCGATGCGCGCCGCAACGTGTACAGCCTCGTCTGCGCGATCGGGCTTGCCTGCCCCGAGGTTCTGCCCTGCGACGGCAGCCGCTGCACCCATGAGTCCGACGGAAGTCCAGGTGATCAGCGAGAAAAGCTGAGAGTACGACACCGAGAACGCAGCCTGGGCAGCGGCGCTCTGGGCGACTGATCCGATGAATGCAAGCATGAAGACACCGCCCACGTTCATCGCGATTCCCTGAAAGCCGGTTGGCAGGCCGAACCGGAAGAGTGACTTGATGATCGTCCAATCCGGCGCCAGCGCGCCGCTTCCTCTCCGGGGAAATGAGACGACCCATCCGCCCTTGATCAGTTTCACGAGCGAGTAGATCGCTAAAAGTCCGGACGCGAGGCAGGTTCCCATCGCGGCGCCCGCGGTGCGGAAAGCCGGAATCGGACCGAGGCCGCTGATCAGGATCACGTTGAACACGATGTTCAATACGGTGAGGGCAATTCCAAGCACCATTGGTGTTCGCGCGTCTCCGGCCGAACGGAGCGCTCCGCCAAGCATGAAAAAGACGAGCATGCCGCTCGAGAACATGAGCATGATGCGCAGGAACGGCAGTGCCTCCTCTTTCACTGCCGGCGTAGCGTTAACAAAATCCAGGAGCGACGGCGCGAGGAAATAGCCAAGCGGCGCCATCACGAGAACCGCGATTCCAATGGCCGTAATGAACGCCTGGTAGACCACGCGATCGACTTTGTCCTCGTCTCCCGCCCCTGCAAAGCGCGCGACGAGCACGCTCATGCCGGTGAAAAGCGACATGAGGAAGACGATGACGACAATGAAGATCTGCGATGCCACACCGATGGCGGCGTTGCCGGTGAAGCCGACGAGGTGGCCGACCAGCACCTGATCAACGATGCCCTGAACGCCGCCGATGATGTTTGTGAGCATGGACGGCCAGGCGATTTTCCATACCGCGGAGCGCAGCGGACCTTCGACGATAGATCGGTCGTACCGCCGCGTGGCTTGTGCGGGCGCGACCGGTGGCGCCGACGGAATCTCGATCTCGGCAGGCGCAGTGACGTCCGTCACGACGGTTGGCCGTGATTCGAGCAAGGGATGATCACGAGAGCGGGCGACCGGACTCGAACCGGCGACGTCCAGCTTGGGAAGCTGGCATTCTACCAACTGAATTACGCCCGCGAATGACGCAACCTTGTGAATGTAGCCGCGGCGTTCGTCCCATCAAGTAGCGGGTGGAGCCCGCGAGCTTCGAGCGGTCGTGATGAGCGCCACCGCGGCGATCACGATCGCGGAAGCAACGCCGGTGCGGAGCGAGAGCCTCTCGCCCACGAAAGCCCAGCCGAGAAAAAGCGCGACCACCGGATTCACGTACGCGTACGTTGCAACCTTCGCCGGTGTCGAAACCTTGAGCAGCCATACATACGCGCTGAAGGCAGCGAGCGATCCGAAGATGATCAGATAGATCAGCCCCGCGAGTGATCCGGCCGAAACACGCGCTACGTCGAAATGCATCGGCTCTTTTGCCAGAGTCGAGACGACGAGGAACACCAAGCCGGCGGTCAGCATCTCGATCGCCGTCGCGAGAGACGCCGACCGCGGAAGATCGATGTGCTGCGCGAGGAGCGAGCCGGCCGCCCAGGCGAAAGACCCGAGCATGAGTAGAACAACACCGGCAATTCGAATCTCGTTGTCGGCCGATCCAATTGCTGCTGGTCCTATCAGCACAATGAGGCCGACAATGCCGAGGATGAGAC
>JALYJX010000372.1 GCA_030775065.1 Gemmatimonadota bacterium
TTCGGGCGGCCTCGCTGCGGGTGCCATCGCCGGGTATCGCGCAGCGCCGACGCGTGAGAATCTCCTTCGCGCCGTGAACGCTCTTCGTAGCGCCGATCGCGCCAAAGCGAATCTCGCGGCGCCGTGCGTTCTCGACGATGCTTCGCGTGCGAAATTCCGCGAGTGCTTCGAGGTCCGGCGCTGGACCTCGAGTCTGGTTGCTCTCCATATGCTTCGCTACGGAATGGACACTGAGCTCGGCACGCAGGCTCACGATGTCTGGTGGGATGTTGGCGACGCCGCGCGGAAATCGCGCGGTGATGCCAGCGTACCGATAGCTAATGCGACGGAGAATTGGACGAGCTGGATGTTCCTTGGCTGGAGCTTCGATCCGTCCAGGCACTCCAGCACGTACACAGCAGGTGGTTTCCGACAGCTTGGGTTGAGCCGGCACGCGACGTTCGTCGCGCTTCGCAGCCAGGTTGCGCGGCCGCGAAACAGCGTGAGCGTGTACGAGGATCTCGTGAATGCGGTGCGGTTCGCGCCGGCGGGCTGGACGGTGCCGGTCGCCAGCTTCGCCCTGCGTAACGTCGGCTCACGTCTGGCGGATGGAGACCGCCCGTCTTTGACCGACATTGCAAAAGCAATCGCGTCGGTCTACGGAGCTCTCACCGAAGCGAACAAGAAAGTGCCGGTGGCGGACCGCGCAACACTCGACGCTCTCGTGAAGCCCGTGCTCGCGGCGTTGGTGCTGCCTTAGCCGAGGCTCGAATATCCGCGAGCCGTCCATCGAGAGCTATGAGCGACGAAGTCGGGAACGTGCATTGACCGCGACAACCCGCTCCCATCCTTCGTTCTGAAGCGTGAGGGATTGAATGAGACGAGGTTGATCGCCGGTCTCGAGGCTGCTCAGAGCCACGTATTCGGAAGGCCAGCAACGATGGACGTTGTAGGCAAGCAACAAGACTCCTGAATCCGAGTACACCTCAATCCGCACCTCTTTTCGAAGCCGCAGAGACGGACCTCGAGCGTCCACTACCTGGTTTGCCCAGGCTTCGAAGGCTCGTTCACGTGTGATGCCGCGTTCGAGCGTGATTGGCTCGTAATTCGTGCGACCCGGCAGCTTCTGTGATTGGCCACCCGTGCCGTCGCGATACTCAACCACTTCGGTCACACGCTTGAGTCCGCTGACGTGGGTTATGCCGGCGACGAGCCGGCCGTCCCATTTCACGCGGAACTTGTAATCGCGGTAGGGATCGAAGCGTTCTCGAGCCTTCTTAGGTGTGGGCATCGCGAGCTCCAGGCTTGTGATTCAACACAAGTCTGGCGTTGTCGGCCGCCCGAGTCAAACCTGCGTCGAGAGCTCTCCGCGGCGAATCGTAACTTTGACCCGTGTCACCGTCATTTCGCGCGGAGCGGGCTCCGATATGCCGCGGTGTGCAACGCTTTCGCGCTGACCATCACCGCACACAAGCCTCCATGCTGAGCGATGTTCACCACGTGACTCTGCGACGCACGCACCATCATCGCAACACCAAAATGACTCGGCGCCAAACCCATTACGACGTTGAACGGCTCCATGTGCAGCCGGCCCGATTCATCCAGCACATGAAAGGACTTCACGGGAATCTCGGCGGCCTGCTGCACAACCCATCGATCGCTGGTATCTGTGAGCGCGTGATCGATTGCGGATTCCCATTCACTCTGCTCTACAGCGTGACCAACGAATACACCCTCGCCGCCATACGACCTGTTTGGCTTGAGGACGAATGACTCCCGGTCCTTTCGAATAAACTCCAGCAGGTCCACCTGAACGTCCGAGGGTGACGTCGTGCGACGATCGGAGACAATGCGTGTCCACAGCACGTGTCGTCGCATCACGATCTGCTCCTCGACGGTGAGGAAACGGCTGGCAATCGCGGAATCGGTAAACACCTCGAAGCAGCTCTTCTGATCCAGCTCCGCCGCGATCGACGACACGACCCGATTCTGCTTGAACAGCGCGCGCATTGGCGCGATGTCAATACCTTCCGCGGCCATATCGACCAGGTCGAGCACGCTGGCGTCCCGATATGCGAGGTCCACCTGCGTGTCGCCATAATACACTTCGTCGCCGCGCAAACGAAGCTCGCTGGCATCGGCGTGCATCACCGTCATGCCGTAGTGGTCCTGATAATATTCGACGAGTGCCTGCATTTCGAGCGGACCATCGATCGAATACTTCGGATCGACCAGCACGATTCTTCCCTCTGGCCGGCCGATCGCGTCGAGATGCTCCAGCAAATCCTGAAGCAGAAGCTCGCGAATATCTTCGGCGAGCTGGAGCCGGATTGTCGAATCCTGGCTCAGCAACGCGGGCACAACGACGTCGGCGAGGACTTCCATTGACGTCGGCGCCATGTGCAGGCCACCGATGCCGGTAAGATTCGGCTCCAGGAACTTGATCGAATCCTTCCACTCGGCGATCGAGTAGTCGACTACCGCGTCGAGACGGCTGAACATCGGATTGGCTTCGCGATGCGCCGGCGTCCAGCATTCGAGGAGCCACTCTTCCTCGACCGGTGTGACGCGGAGAATCTCGCGAACTTCAGGCGCCGAAAAGTAGAGATCGGGCAGTCGCTTGAGACAGTTGAGGAGGGTCTGCGAGACGTAGTGCGTGTAGCCGAGCTGATCCGGCCGCAGCGTGATCGGGCAGGGAAGAAGATGTATGACGTCGTCCACTCCGTCGCGCTGATAGATGAGATGCTTCTCAGCGGCCTCACGACGAATAGCGTGCATGAGCTCGATGATCTCCGGCTCCGGCATGCGGTCGAGGGCGTCCTGCACACGAGTGGAGAGCTGTCGGCCCTGGAGACCGATTTCTTCAGATGGAGTTAGCATGCGGCGGGAAAAGCAACGGTAGGCGAGCGAGGGGACCGGGTTTATTCTACGTCCCGAGCGCCGTGTATCAACCATTTCGATGTACCAATCACAAATCGAATGAATCCTGAGCAAGCGTACGCAGAGCTGATCCGGCTATCGCGCGAAGAATCCGTGTTGTCGTCGTGCGTCGACCTGCTGGACTGGGACCAGGAGATATACATGCCGCCCGCGGGAACCAGGCACCGGTCGGAGCAGATGGCGCTTCTCGCCGGGCTGGTTCACGATCGGGCAACGAATCCGCGGTACGATGAGCTCCTGAGCGCTGTCGAAGGTTCATCGCTGGTGGCGGATTCTGACAGCCCGGAGGCCGTCAACGTTCGCGAGCTGCGCCGCGGCTACGATCGTGACCGCCGGATTCCGCGGCGTTTGGTGGAGGAGATGGCGCGAGTGACGTTGCGCGCAGCGAAAGTCTGGACAAAGGCACGAAAGGAGAATGACTTCAAGTCTCTTGCTCCCTGGCTCGACAAGGTTTTTGCGTTATCGCGCGAGGAAGCGGATGCCGTCGGACACGACGGGACGCGGTACGATGCATTGCTGGATGATTACGAGCCGGGAATGACGGCCGAAGGCGTGTCGGCTCTGTTCGCGCGTCTCCGGGCCGATCTGGTTCCGATGGTGGATAAGCTCCGCGGGCAGGCGGCGGCGGCGAACGTTCTGGAGGGTACTTTCGACCTCGATCGCCAGCGAGTCTTTACCGATTCGACAATCGCGGCAATCGGATTCGATTTCAAAGGTGGACGCCTCGATCTTGCGCAGCATCCGTTCTGCACGACGGTGGGGCGGGGCGACGTGCGAATCGGCACGCGGTATCACAAGAACAACGTCTCACGCGGAATCTTCGCGTGTCTGCACGAGGCAGGGCATGGGCTGTATGAGCA
>JALYJX010000373.1 GCA_030775065.1 Gemmatimonadota bacterium
TGGACGGTGGAAGAATTCCCACTCTCCAGGCCGGCGCGGCCAGCATTCCAAGCGGCAATCCGAGCGCTGCCGCGAGCGTAAGTGCGAGGATTGCGTGTCGAACCGTAGCTGCAGCGCGACGAGCGACAACGGCGGCGACAGCTCCAATAGCGAGCACGACGGTTGCCTTCATCACGATCATGGCGACAAACGCAGGTGCGGAGGCTTCACCTGAAACCGCGGACGCAATAACGTCGGGGAAGGGAAGAAGTGGAATCATTGCGTGCCTCCTTTGCTGCGAGCCTGCTCTATGAGAGACTCGAGGCGATCGAAGTCCTCATCCTTCAGACGCGACTCGTACATGCCGAGCATCGCCGCCACAGCTGAGCCCGCCGAATTGTCGAAGAAGGTGCGAACGAGATGACGCACTGCTGAGCGGCTCACAGTCGAGGGATCCGCGGTGGGCAGGTAAACGTAGCGAGGGCCGTCGGTCTTGTGGCTCACATGACCCTTCTCCTCGAGCAGCCTCAACATCCCGCGCACCGCCGAGTTGCTGGGAGGGTCGGGCAGATCAGCCTGAACTTCGGCCGCAGTCGCCTGACCTCGGCGATAAATGATGTCCATGATCTGGCGCTCGCGGCTGCCGAGCTTGTCCGGCGCTTCTCGTCGCTTCATCGTCGCTCCGATGGGTACGACGCTAAGATGTCAATGCATTGACATAATGTCAATGGGCTAACAGATCGGACCCTGCTAGCGTCGCTTCACACTCGCTGCGTAGCCGGCGAGGTTCATCTGCTCGAGGATGCGAGTGAACCTCGGGTTCGACCGCAGCGGGTCCCACTTCGGATCCATTACCATCGAGAGCTGACTCAGCCCGATGTCGCGCTGCTCGATCGCGCGCTCCAGGGTTGTGAGGGCGGCCTCGTAGTCACCAACACCCATCTGAGCGACCGCGAGCGGGAACGAGCCTCGACGATCGGCGCGAGCTCGCTCCGTCAGCTTTGCAATGATCTCCCGCGCCCGGTCCCTTTGCCCGCCGAGTCCGTATGCGTGTGCGAGCTCGCCCTGATACAGGGCGAAACCGGGCTCGAGCTGCGTCGCGGTCTCCATCGCCCGAGCTGCTTCCGCATATTGGCCCTTGATGATGTAACAAACGCCGAGGGTCCAGTGGTTGAGCGAAAGCGTCGGCGCCAGCTCGATACCCTGCTTCACCTCGCGGATCGCCTCGTCATGCCGGCCAGCAAGGCAGAGTGCGTAGGCGCGCGCGCTCTGTGCCGCCGGGGAAAGCGGATCGAGCTCGACTGCATGACGAGTGTGCGCGATTGACGAGTCCATCCGGCCCGTGTGGTACAACAGCTCGCCGTACCATTGATGCGCAGTTGCGTACCTCGGATTTGACGCCAGCGCCATGCGATACTGTTTCTCGGCGCCGGCGTAGTCCCAGGCGTGAACCGACGCCAGGCCAAGCGCGGTGTGCGCCTCGGCGAGTCCGCTGTCGATTGCCAGCGCGCGGCTCGCCGCACTGCGCGTCCGCTCTAGCGCGTCGGCCGGCGGCGAATCGGTGTATTCGGGAAGAAGTGCGTACGCGCTCGCGATGCCGGCGTACGCGCGACCGTAATTCGGGTCGACGGCGACCGCCTGCTCGAAATACGAGATGGCGCGCCGAAGATTCTCGCCGCCGCGTCTGTTCCAGAAGTGCAGTCCACGAAGGTAAAGGTCGTACGCCTGGAGATTCTCCGTCCCTCTCGAGGTTGAGGACACCTGCGCCGCCGACGTCCCGAGTCGAAGCTTCAATGCGTCGGCGATGTGCCCCGCGATGTCGTCCTGCACCTTGAATACGTCCTTGACCTCCCGCTGGTACGTGTCGGACCAGAGTGCCAGGCCGTCAGAGACGCTCGTGAGCTGAGCATTCACTCGCAACTGGTTGCCGGCGCGTCGCACTGATCCCTCGAGAACTGCCTGAACGTTCAACGCACGTCCGATCGCGCCAACATCGGCCTTCTTTCCCTTGAAGGAGTACGCCGAAGTGCGTGAAGCGACCTTGAGACCAGGGAGCTTCGAGAGCGCGTTAGCGAGCTCATCAGTCATGCCATCGCTGAAATAATCGTTGGCGGAATCGCCGCCCACGTTCTCGAGCGGCAACACGGCCACGGAGTTGAATGCCGGCGCCGCCGCTGTCTGCGCCGGCGCGCTCGGCGGCTCACCATTCGAACCATTCCGCGTCAAAAAAACCACTGACGCGATTGCCGCCCCGGCGACCGCGACGCCTCCGAGGATCAATGGCCACCGCATGCTTCGCGAAGCCGCCGGCAGAGCGGCTGTCGCGGCCGTTCCGCCGCTCGAAGTCGCGACCATATCGAGTCCCGGCAGCAGCTCTGCAGCGGTCTGTGGGCGATCGGCGGGCCTCTTTTCGAGACAGCGCATCACGAGATCGGCCAGCACAGGTGGAAGTCCCGGACGCCTCTGTTGAATTGGCTCCGGCTTCTGGATCGCCTGCGCGGCCAGCGTCGCCTGGGCGGACATTCCGCTGAACGGAGGCCACCCGGTCAGCATCTCGTACGCCATGATGCCCCAGGAGTAGATGTCCGCGCGGTGATCCACACTCGGATCGGCAACGGCCTGCTCAGGCGCCATGTAGGCGGGAGTCCCGAGCGCGAGGCCAAGAGACGTAAGCCCTCCCCCTCCGCTACTCGACGTGGCTGCGGACGCGGTCAACGCCTTCGCGACACCGAAATCGGTGACCAGAGCAAACTCGTCGGCGAGCATCACGTTGTCGGGCTTGATGTCGCGATGAACGACGCCGTGCTTGTGCGCGTAAGAAAGCGCGGCCGCTACATGTCGCAGAATGCGTACTGCTTCATTGACCGGCAGCTCACCTTCACGCGACAGCCGCGCACGAAGGGATTCCCCTTCGATGAACGGCATCGTGAAGTAGGGAGTCGAAGCGATTTCGCCGGACGACAGCAGGGGAACGATGTGCGGATGCTGGAGCTTGGCGGCCAGCTGGATCTCGCGGCGGAACCGGTCGAAGCTCACTCCCTCCGCCATGTCCTGCTTCAGCACTTTGACGACGACTCGCCGCTCGAGCGCGCGGTCCTCCGCCAGAAAGACGCGGCTC
This sequence comes from Gemmatimonadota bacterium, assembly GCA_030775065.1. GTDB lineage: Bacteria > Gemmatimonadota > Gemmatimonadetes > Gemmatimonadales > Gemmatimonadaceae > UBA4720. The sequence continues at coordinate 3,098 of JALYJX010000373.1, forward strand.
ATCCCTCCACCTCCGAGCTCGCGCTCGAAAGCGTAGGTGTCGCCAAGCGTCCTCTCGAGCGTTGCCCGAAGGTCCGCCGGGCTGTCCAGATTCTCGTCAGTCACAGGGGGGAAACTGGGGCCTTGACTGCCTTGGTACAACTCCCGAGGCGGAGGTTTGGCGTGAACCCGCTGAAGCCTACGTCGCTCTCCGCAGAAAGTCCTTCACGGCCTTGCGGTAACTGCGGCCCGTCGTGATCCGCTTTCCGTTCCTCAGAATCAGCAGCTGGTCACCCTGATCGAACGGCTCTGCCGCTCGAACTTTCGACGTATTGACGATGGCCGAGCGGTGGACGCGAAGGAATCGGTTGGCAGTCAGTCTCGCCTCGAGGTGAGTGAGCGGCTCCCGAACGTCGTATGCACTGTCGACGAGATGCACTCTCGCGATGTCGTCGCGTGCCTGGATCCAGTAAATCTCGTCGGCATCGAGGAATACGATCTTCCCTTGAACCTTGACGCCGATCCTGTCGTCGCTGACGTCGGCGCGTGCGACACGGTCGAGCAGTCCCGAAAGCTGTGCCGCCAGATCCGTCTGGCTGCGGCGCCCAACGACTCTCTTCTTCGCCCGCTCGAGCGTCTGAGTGAACCGAAGCTGATCCACTGGCTTCAGCAGATAATCGATCGCGCCGACGTCGCATGCG
>JALYJX010000374.1 GCA_030775065.1 Gemmatimonadota bacterium
GGGTGGAGGCGCTGAGCCTCCACCCATCGGAACCCGAGCGATTGCTGGGTGATCGAGCCCGGCACCCCCACCGACGTAGCTGACGTTTTCGCTGGCATCCTCGCGCTCATAGAGGGGAATCCACACCCCCCGGCGATCCGGCTGAACCCGATTGGCTTCCTTGCGGGCCTTCAGGGCAAGATCGAACCGCTCGCGCATCTCGTCTCCGGGCAGCCAGTGAACCAGCGCTTCTTTCGGTGGCACATTCGCGTCGACTGACACGGCAAGAACAACATCAACGTCGTCGAGCGTAACCCAACCTTTGCCTTTCGGCTTCGGCGGGAAGGCGATCCACTGATCCTGAGTCGTCCTAATGGAAACCAGCTTACTCTCGCCGTTCTTCGTGATGCGTCGGACGCTCGACTTCCCGAGCTTCTCTTTGGTGACGGTCCAGCCCTCCTTCTGCAGCGTTTCCATTCCTATCTGGAACAACCGCTGCTTTCTTTCATGCTTCTTGGGATGATTGAAGATGTTCGTCATACAGTCTCCGAGGCGATTGGGAATGACTTCTACGATGAGAAAGTAGTTTACACTATTTCCGGGACAAGTCAAGTCCGCATCAGTGGCGTTTCAAAAGGTATTCAGTTGTCCCTGAAGCGACCCGTTATCGTGACCTAGGTAGCGGAAAAACCCCGCCGCGTCCGGGTGGGCCGCGAGCGGGGTTGGTCGTGTGCTGTGGCTTAAGCGTTGATGACAGCCAGCGTGGACTCGCGATCCGACTGTTGATAATTGCGAAGCGGTGTTTGCATGTCCCGCCAGTCGCCAGCGCGAGCGAGGTCCTTGAGCGGGAAGTTCTTGCGCTTAGTCGCCCAGCCGCGCCGAAACGCATGCCAGCCGCTTTGTGCTTCGTGCGGAAGTTCAGCGAGACCTTCCGCCTCTTTCCGCGCACGTTCCGCCCGAGTAAGCCACCTCTTCGCCACATGCCGCTCTAGTGCCCGCGTGGGGTCAGTCGGGGCGACGAAGACAAACCTCGATCCGCCGATGCTCAGTGTGCTTTTCTTCCACAGCATTAGCGCGGCGTTTACTTCCACCGGCATTGGTGATACATGATCGCGGCGCTTCTTGTTGGTCGTTCGCCCCGCATACCACCGGATACCCCCATGCGCGAAGTCTTCGACCAGCCAGTCGCTGTGCGCATCAAGTTCCTTGCACTTGCTCCATGCGTCCTCGGGTTTGAACAACACATCAGCCCAGCGCAGGCCCAAGATCGCGCTGATGCGGCGGCCCGTGCCCCATGCCAGGTCGAGTAACACATTGAACGCTGGGGGCAGTTGGGGAGCTACGACCTTCAGCTTCGCGAACTCATCTCGCGTGAACCACGGCCGCCGCGGCTCGTGTTCGATCTTCATGGCGTCGCGAGCGCGCTTGGAGGCAAGCGGGTTAGAGTCGAGCAAGCCCTCGCCCACCGCCCAGTTGCAAGAGGTGCTCAGTGCCACGAGGTCGGCTCGCCCGGCCGGGGCACGGTTGGCCGCGATGCGGCTAGCGAGATACTTCTCAACGTGACTCGGCTTGATGTCTCGCACCAACAAACTCGCTTCCAGAAAAGTTGCGACGCGGCGGATGCTTGCGAGCGCGTCACGCTTGTAGGGCGACGAGGTCTTGGCGAATCCGTCGAGCTGGTACCGGTCAGCGAGGTCGCGAATCGTCAAACCGATACTTGAGCCTTTGCCAGGGATGTTCGCTTCAGGGCCTTCTATCGGCCCAACAACCACGGGCGGGCTGGCCAGAGCTTTGATGTATTTGCCAGCAAGCTCCCGAGCTCCCTTCTCCTGCGCTTTCGGATTAGAGCCGAGATCGCGGCGGCGACACTTGAGCGATCGACTCGTTTGCTTTCCGTTGACCCACCGGAAAGCGTGCAAGATTCCTCCTGGCTCGAACTCCCCGACACGAACGGTGATCTCGGGGTAATCGGTATGCTTGATCCCAGTGACTGACCAAAGCTTCGTCCCCTCTTTTTTCATCGTGTCTCCTTGAGATGATGTGACTGAGCGATGCGACGGATATCGTCGCTACTTGGAACGGACCTTCTGCGCGTCGGTCTTCCCGGGCCGTTGGGCCCTTTGTTGGGAAGGTCGTGGCGGCGGATGCGCGGCGCGTTTGTGCGACCGGCGTTCGGGATCTTGCCCCGCTTGACGAGCGCGCCGAGATGATCAGCGGTGTAACCAGACTCACGCGCGGCTTCGGTGAGGGATAAAGTCTCCTCACTAAACACTTGCATGGCGCGCTCAAGCTCGATCGCGCCGAGTTCCCAAAGTCGAGCCGAGTTGGGATCACCGAATTCGCGGAGGTATTCCGCGCGCTTGCGCCAGACGGCGGGCAGGTCACCAGGTATGACGTGGCTCATAGCCTGATAAGTGCCCGACCTTTCTCTTAACGAATTGCGGTCGGAACCGCTCGAACTATTGGTGATACTATTGGTGCAGGGGCCAACAGGTAGGAAAAGAAAAAGCTCACAAGCGTGTAACCGCTTGTGAGCCCTTGGACTTACATCAATCGGGACGGCGGGATTTGAACCCGCGGCCCCCTGAACCCCATTCAGGTGCGCTACCGGGCTGCGCCACGTCCCGTCGCTATGCTCTGCGAGGAAGGTGCAATCTACCCGCCGCCCACAAGCGCGACAACTGGCAGCGAAAGTGTGGCAGCGAAAGTGCAGCAGGCTCACATTGGGCCGTGACTCGCTCGCCTTGAGAGAGTCAAAGTCACGGTGCTGACTAGTGAGGAGGACCGTCGGTGTTCGAGCTAATCAAAACCTGTTTCGCGTACAGCTCCTGGGCGACAGCCCAGGTTCTCGACGCCGTCGAGCAGCTCACGCCCGAAGAGTACAACGCGCCCGGCTGCAGCGGGCACGGGTCGATCCGTGACACACTCGCACACCTCATGGCGGCCCAATGGCGCTGGCTTTCATGGTTCGACGGGTCGGTGACTGCCACGCTGGCGCAGCAGTTGAACGTAACGGGCGAGTCGATCGACACCGTCGGCAAGGCTCGCGAGCGGTGGCTGGGCATCGACACTCAGGCGACCGAATGCGTCAATGGCCTGAACGACGACAAGCTGCGGGACCTCTGGAACTGGACTCTCCCAACGGGGCGGTCAGACTCGCTTCCCTTGTGGAAGCTCCTCATGCATGTCGCGAATCACGGAACGCACGTGCGTGCTCAGATCATTGCGGCGGTGCGGCGGGCCGGACACCAGCCGTCGAACATCGACTTTCTGAACTATTCGCTGATCAATCGCGGCTGAGTCCGCGGATCACCGGCGGTAGAGCACGTAGATCGAGACCGCCATGAGCAGGTAACCGAACACCTGCCTGAGCCCCTCCTGAGGAACTCGCTTGCTCAGGAGAGTTCCGATGACGCTTCCGACAGCAGCCACTGACGTAAACCAGGCGACGAGTCTCCAGTCGATCGCGGCGTGGCCAAGATAGCCGGCGAACCCGCTCAGCGCATTCATCATGATGACGAGCAGCGAAGTCCCGATTGCGAGGCGCATGGGCAGCTTTGCGACGAGCACGAGCGCCGGGACGATCAGAAAGCCACCGCCGATTCCGATGAGGCCTGTCAGGAACCCGACGCCGAGTCCCTCGAGGGCCAGGAAGGTCACGGTACGCGCATCGGTATTGAGCTCATAGGGCAAAGCCTCGGCCCAGCCTCGCTTCAGTCCGCCGCGCAGCATCAGCACCGAGCCCACCAATCCGATGAGCGCGAATAGTATCAGC
>JALYJX010000375.1 GCA_030775065.1 Gemmatimonadota bacterium
GGCCAGCCCGATGATTCCGGCGCCTGCAATCGTTACGTCGCGTGCGGTGCTCATGGCTGAAACCGGGGCACAGGCATTATCGTAGTGAATACATTCCCGCAATGGAGAAGATCTCGATGCTCAAGACAATACTGATGACTGGTCTGATGGTGATGGCTGGCATTTTCGCTTTGGGCCTGGTATTCAGCATCTTCGGCACCCTGATCGGTGTGACTTTCTGGCTGCTCGGCTTCGCAATCAAGGCGCTGGTAATCGGCGGAATCGCTTATCTCGCGATTCGCATATTCTCTCCGGACACTGCGCGCCGGCTGCGAGAGCGGTGGTCGGGAACCAGCATCGATAGATATTGATATTCCGGTAGCGCGGGCGATTGACAAATCGCCGGCAACAAATGATTCGCGGCTAGGCGGGCGTAAGGCGGTCGAGCTCGTCCGCCACGGCCCAGGCAAGCAGGGGCACCATGATCTCGTGGTGCCCTGTTATTTCGTACCCAGATCCACCGGCGCTGGTCGGCCGTACGACGACGTTCACGCGTGGGCGATAGTGACGGATCATATCGAGGTCGCACGTCGTGAAATCAACCGGTTTCGACGCATTCAGATTCCGCGCAATCGTCAGCGCCTTCAGGAAAACCTCTGGCATGATGACCGCACTGCCGAGGTTGAGCACAACACCGCCATCGTGAAGGCCGGGTAGAGACCCGGCGAGACGTCTGAAATCGCGATGGCTCGTGTCCCCGATTGCGGCGCCGTTCGCCGCGGGATGCTGGTGTATGATCTCGGCGCCGAGTGCCGCGTGAACGGTGCAGGGAATACCCAGTCGCTGCGCGGCCAGAAGAAGTGACATCTCGGGATGAGCCAGTGGTACCTGCTGCAGAGCCATCGCAACCGATTCACCCATTCCCCAGCCGTTCTGCATTCCAACGACGAAGGCTTCGTTCATCCCACGACCTGTCTCTTCCGCCATTCCGAAAGTTCCGTCGACCAGGCCCCGCGCAACATCCTCTGAGGTAGCGCCAAACCGTGCGATCTCATAATCGTGGATGGCGCCGGACCCGTTCATCGCCAGGTGCGTAACGACGCGCCTCTCCATGAGGTCGATGAGAAGCGGAGCTACTCCCGTTTTTACAATGTGCCCGCCAAGCATTACGACGACCGCGCGCCGCTTGCGCGCGGCGGAGGCTATCGCGGCCACGACCGCGCGAAAGTCTCCCGCCACCAGTACCTCGGGAAGACTCGCGACGAATGCCGAGAAGGACCGGTCACTCCCGGGGGGCCGCGCGAATTCTTCGGTCCTGACCTTGTTCGGTCGCATCTCGACCGGAACCGTGCGAACGGCGGACAGGTCGGCTTCGGGAACGGACGAGCGCGATGCCGCCGGCAGCTCGTCCGGAGCTGTCGAGCGCTCGGTGTCTAGGGCGCTGGAGCCGTCGCCAGGGAGTATGATCTTAGGAAAAAATTGAGTGATCCGAACGGGAGCTTCGACTTGATCTGCACAATCATTCGCGCAGAGTCGTCAGATAGCCATACCTCTGCGTGTCCCTCCTGGGAAAAGATACCCTTCGTCTTGATTACCGGCTGCAACACGAGCGCGTTGAACGTTCCTGCCGGCACCGTTATCCGCTCACGCCGCAGGACGCGGATCCTCACCGGATTTCTATCGGGGATGAAATAACGGCTGAAATCGTATGTCTGGCCAACCGTGAGCGGGATCGTTCGGACGAAATACAGAAACGAGCCATCATCGAGCGGCTGCTTGACGGTAGGCAGTGTGCGGGTCGGCTTGTCGTTCCGTTCGTGCACGTAAAGTCCGCGGTCGGGATAGATCTCGTACCTCTGGTCGCGCTCCATGGTCCCCTCTTCGAGCATCTTGGCGAAACGCAACGAGTGGAAGCTCTCGGTGTCGAACCAGCTTTCGTAGATGTCGTTAACGCGATAGAAGAACGTTCCTCCCTTGACCCAGAAGACTGTGTGCCAGGTGTCGCGGCCGCGGACTGATTCAATCCCGCGTACTTCCATCGCGCTGCTTCCGACCTTGAGCGTTCCGAGGCGGACGTCGAAGTTGAGGCGCTCGCCGGCGCCGAACGGCACCCGCATCGCGCGCTGATCCGAGCTCGCGGGCCGAATCTGAGCGGACTGAGGTACGGGAAACTGCGGCGGTTGCGTGGCGACCGCCGGAGAAGCGACCGACAAACCGGCCACGACAGCGAGGATTCTTACGTCCGATTGATTCATGGGCTCGTCCTGCGCGCGCCGGCGGGCTCGGCCCTCTTTCTCGCTTCGCCGTCGGTCTTGCTCGCGGCGGGCGCGGCCGCGGGAGCGACGATCTTCCGCCCACGCGAAGCCCAGCCGAACCGGTAAAGTGCCATGCCGGCGGAGACTGGTTTGATCCTGCTTTCGCGCACCCGGACGTCGTAGCGTTGAGCGAGTGTGACGCGCTCCACCCGACGGGCAAGCGGAACCGTGTTCATCAGCAGCTCGACGTTTGCCGCCCATCCCTCACTCGTGACGAGCGGCTTCTCACCGAACGATTTGATGAGCTCCCGCAACAGTGAGATTCTGTACAGGCGATATCCATTGAAAGGATCAGCCACGCCCTGAATGTCGACGAAGAATTTCAAGGTCCACGGAGCCAGCGTGAGCAGGCGACGGACGCTCGCCGGTGCCTTTGCTGCTTCGCGCTCCGAGATGACGACGTCTGCGCCGCCCTCGAATCTCTTTATGAGCTCAGGCAGATGCTCCGGCTGATCCGTAAAGTCTCCCTGCATGAGGATCATCGCGTCGCGTCGCGGGTAGCGTGTGCGCCTGGAGACCTCGCGACACAGCCTGTCGAGCGCGTGAGCGTAGCCCTGGCGCGTGTCGCCGTGGAGAACCGTCAGTGGGGCAATTTCAGCGTATGGCAGCAGCCGGTCGCGTGTCTCGTCGGTGCTTCCGTCGTCGTAGACGACGATCTCATACTCGCGCGAGTATGCCTGGAAGACCTTGCGAATACGCCACAGCAGGACACCGATTGTAGGCCCTTCGTTGTACGCAGGAATGCAGATGTAGAGCAATGTGCCTCAATGACTTGGCTATTTCGGGGCAGCCCGCAAGATAGACGAGCACTAACGACTCTCGCCACCGAAAACTAGCTGGTAATACACCGCTTCAGTCTCCCGGGTCATCGTCTCTGCGCTGAACATTCCTGCGCGAAGGCGAGCTGCGGCAGCCAGTCTTGCCCGAGTTGTCGCGTCATCGATCAACATCTGGGCCGCCCGCGTGAAGCCGGCAAGGTCACCGGGAGGGACCAGCAGGCCGCTCACCTCGTGCTCGACGACCTCGGCAATTCCACCTACCGCGAACGCGACAGGCGGCACGCCCACTGCCATTGAGTCGATCACGGCAGTACCGAGTCCTTCGGCGCGCGAGGGATGCCAGAGCACGTCCATGCCGGCGACGGCGGGTATGATGTCCTCCACAAACCCCGCGGAAAATCCGGCCACGCCGCCGATCTCGACGCGGCCGTCGCGATTTCCTCCGAGAAGAAGGATTCGGGCGCGCTCGCGCGCAGCGGGCTCGAGGTGAGCGGCAATCGCCGCGAGACTCGCCACTCCTTTTTCGGCCGTCATCGCACCGACAACGCCGCAGATGACGCTGTTGCCGGGCCAGCCGAGCTCATCCCTCCAGCCTCGCGGAACCAGTGCCGCTGGAGGATTCTCGACTCCGGAATGGACGACGATGATGCGATCGGGCTCGATCCCACCTTGGAT
>JALYJX010000376.1 GCA_030775065.1 Gemmatimonadota bacterium
GGCTCGGCAGCTACCTCGTTTACGGCCTGAGCTTCACCGCCGTTCGAGTGGCAGTGTTCGCGACGGTGATGCTCGGCATAGCGATTACCGACGCGAAGCACTACCTGATCCCCGACGGCTTTACGGCTTTCGGGCTTCTGTGGATCGTCGTGACGGCGATTGTCGCGATGTTTTTTCCTGGTCCGTCGCCATTTGCGGATGTGCCGGGAGCGCTGATAGGCGCGTGCGCCGGAGCTGGTGCCGTGGCCATTGCGGGCTGGCTTGGTGAGCTTGTGCTCAAGAAGGAGGCGATGGGATTCGGCGACGTCACGCTGATGGCCGTTGTTGGCGCTGCCGTCGGACCGACTCGAGCTCTCATGACCATCTTTCTCGGTGCGGTCCTGGCGACGGTTCTTTTCCTCGGCATCGTTTTTCCGATCGCCTGGCTCCGCGCGCGTCGCCTCGAGACGGCGTTCGAGCCGCCACAGGTGCCGTTCGGCGTTTTTCTTGCGCCTGCGGGGATGATTGCCTTGTTTTGGGGCGATTCAATGCTGGCGCTGTACCGGCGCTCGATGGGACTCTGACCTCGATAGTGCATGACACTCAACAGCCGTAACGGCACGATGCACGCGACCTCCCGGACAGGACACAGAATGCGGGCGGCCGGCCTCACGGGCCTCGTGCTGACACTGTCGATAGCGTGCGCCGAGAAGCCGGCCAATTATTCCGGTCCTTACGGGAGGCAAGTCGCAGAAGCCATCCCACGAATCGAGAACGCCGTTGGGCTGAAGTTCAAGACGCCACCGGTCGTGGAGGTGAGATCGAAGGACCAGGTGCGTGCATTCGTCGTGCAGCAGGTTCAGGACCCGAAGTCGCTGCGCGAGTTCACCGGAATGGAAGCGGCTTACAAACGGCTCGGCATGCTGCCCGACACGCTCGACCTGAAGAAGTTCCTCGTGGATCTGCTCACGGAACAGATCGTCGGCTACTACGACCCGAAGACGAAGGTTCTGTACGTGGTCAGTGATGCGCCCACCGAGGCGGCGTCGATAACGATCACGCACGAGCTGATCCATGCGCTGCAGGACCAGTACATCAGTCTCGACTCAGCGCAGAAGCTCGAGGCACAGAACGACCGCCAGTCCGCAGCGCAGGCGGTGTTCGAAGGGCAGGCAGTCTACGAGCAGATCTCCGCCATGCTCGGCGGCAACAACGTCGCCGTCAACCTTCCTGGTGGATGGGACCGCGTTCGCGAAATGATTCGGGACAATCAAAGCTCGATGCCTGTGTTCGCGGCGGCTCCGGTGGTGATCCAGGAGACGCTCATCTTTCCATATTTGAGCGGTGCCGAGTTCGTGCGCAACTACAAGGACCGCAATCCGGGCAAGGAGATGTACAGGGATATGCCCCAATCCACCGAGCAGATCCTTCATCCCAGCGCCTATTTCGCGAAGCGTGACGCTCCGACTGTCGTATCACTGCCGCCGCTTGCGGGAGTGAGCCCGGTTTATCAGAACACCATCGGCGAGTTCGAGACGCGGTTATTCCTCTTCGAGCATCTGAGGGATCAGAACGAAGCAGTTCGTGGAGCGAGCGGGTGGGATGGGGATCGCTACCAGTTGTTCAACAGCAGTGACGGGCAGGGAATCGCGTGGGTCACAGTCTGGGATTCAGCGGTCGATGCGTCGGAGTTCTTCGACATGCTCGGCCGGGCGGTGGAGAAGCGTTACGGTGTCAAGCAGGCGGCGTCCGCGGGAGCGACGACAAAATCGTATGCCGGGGCCGGCCGATCAGTGCAGATCAGCACCGCCGAGGTTGCGGGGCGACCGGTGGTTCTTTACGTGGACGTCCCTGCCGGGGCGAGTACCAGCGTGCTCGACCTGACTAAGATCGGCCTCAAGGAATGATCCAGGTCCACTTACTGCGTTGCCTGCTCCGCAGAAATCGTGGTCTGATCCTCGGCTGAGTCGGCGGCAAGCGGCGTCTTCCTCCGGGGGCCGCGCCGCTGCTGGGAATCGGCCAGCATTGGAACCGACTTCTGCAGCAGCATCAGATGCATCACTTCGTCCATCGTCGAGACGAAAGTGAAAGCCATCTTTTCCTTGACCTCGTCCGGGATGTCGCGCAGGTCTTTCTCGTTGGTCGACGGCATGATGACATGTCGGAGCCCAGCGCGATATGCGGCGAGAACCTTTTCCTTTACGCCGCCGATTTCGAGGACTTTTCCGCGCAGCGTCACCTCGCCTGTGATTGCGGTGTCGCGCCGAACGGGACGGCGGCTCAGTACGCTCGCAATCGCCAGCGTAACCGCCGCGCCGGCGCTAGGGCCGTCCTTTGGAATCGCGCCGGCGGGGAAATGCACGTGCAGGTCGGTCTCCTTGAACTCCGCTTCGCCGATCGCGAGCAGCTCGGCTCGGGAGCGGACATAGGAGTACGCGGCGTCGACCGATTCACGCATCACACTGCCCAGCTGGCCCGTGACGGTGAGGCGTCCCGAGCCTGTCATACGCAATGCCTCGATCAGCATCAGGTCGCCGCCGGTGGCTGTCCACGCGAGGCCGGTTACAACTCCGACCTCAGGCTCCTGGTCGGCCTCTTCCAGCGTGTACCGCGGGTTGCCGAGCACGTCGATGACCCGCTCGGTGTCCACGATCCACGCGCCTTCCTCACCCTCCGCCTTGCGCCGCGCACGCCTGCGCATGATCGACGCAACGTCACGCTCGAAGTTCCTGAGTCCCGCCTCGCGCGAGTAGCGACTGGCGAGAAGTCCCAGCACCTCGTCCGTGAACTGAATGTCCTTGTCCGTGATGCCGTGCTCCTCGAGCAGCCGGGGCAGCATGTAGCGCCAGGCGATCTCGACCTTCTCCTCGACCGTGTAGCCGGCGATGCGGATTATCTCCATCCGGTCGCGCAGCGGTGGAGGAATGTCGTAGATGTTGTTCGCCGTGCAGATGAACAGCACCGCCGAGAGATCGAACGGGACGTTGAGATAATGATCCACGAACTCGTGGTTCTGCGAGGGATCGAGCACCTCCAGCATCGCCGCGGTTGGATCGCCCGATGGACCGCCGCCGCTCATCTTGTCGATCTCGTCGATCATCATCACCGGGTCTTTCACCTGCACGCGTCTCAGCGCCTGGATGAGGAGACCCGGCAGCGCACCGACGTACGTTCGGCGGTGCCCGCGAATCTCGGCCTCGTCGCGCACGCCACCCACCGAGATTCGATAGAAAGCGCGGCCAATCGCCGACGCGATCGCCTCGCCGAGTGAAGTCTTCCCGGTTCCCGGTGGGCCCGCGAAGCAGAGGATCGGTCCGTGAGGATCGCCGCCGCGAAGCTTTCGCACAGCGAGGTACTCAATGATTCGCTCTTTCGCTTCGTTCAGCCCGTAGTGCCTGCTGTCGAGTGCGTTCTCGACCGCAGCCAGTTCGATCTCCTCGCGTCCAGAGCGGCGGTCCCAGGGAAGCGACAGCAGCCAGTCGAGGTATGTGCGAATCACCTGGTACTCGCTGGCCGCGGGCGACAGCATCCGCAGCCGTTCGGTTTCGCGTTTGGCTTCAGTGGCGGCGCGGGGTGGGAGCTTGGCCTCCTCGATCTTGCGCAGCGTCTCGATTGCTTCCTTCTCGCCCGGATCTGCCTCGCCGAGCTCGGCCTGAATTGCGCGCAGCTGCTGGCGCAGGTAGAACTCGCGCTGGTGCTGCTCGATCTTGATCTCGGTCTGGCGCTTCACGTCCTCGACGACGTGCGCGCGACCCACTTC
>JALYJX010000377.1 GCA_030775065.1 Gemmatimonadota bacterium
TAAAAGCAGTGATATAGACGTCCGGGTGGACTGCCTTCTCCAGCTTGCTCGAGGCGACGAATTGCATCGTCGTATTTCGACTTGTCCAGTCCGCTCGGTGAGAAATGCACGATGATCGCCATGTGTCATGCTCCTTTCGTTGGTTCAGACTGCTAAAGGCTCGATCCGGCGCAGCCTTGCGGCGGAGATCGAGTGCAAGGAATTGTAACCCCTCTCGCGCGTACGTCACAGCGCCGGGAGCACGGAAGCCCTACGGATCGACGCCACAGCAATCTCCGTTTGACGCCGAACTCTTTATTCACCTGCACAGGATTCTAGCCCTGACTCTGCCAACGCGACAAGATTCGTCGCAATATCTGCTATTCACCGCCCAACCGGTCCGCCGGACTCCTGCGCGGTTGCATTCTTAGACGCGTCGGGGAATGTTCGAGCGACAGCCGCGTATAACGTGCGGCTGCCCGAGTGCTGCACCGTTCATAGCTCCGGACGCCTAACTACTAATTATGCAGCCACGATATGCTGCGGAGTCCGGAGCATCCCTGCAAGTTGCTCGCAGCTTTCTGCGACTCTCAGCAGCGACCCACTCGTTCAAGCCGTTGCCTCCAGCACAGATGGCTGCCCTCACGTTGTTTGGAGGGTGCAGCAAAGACTGCAAAAAGCTCGCAGCCTAACTTTGACGTCAGACGTTGGAGACTGCAGGACACCCGAAAGGGCATTACCATGCCGACACCGAGCGGCTACACTCCGATCGGATGCCAGGTCGTCTTGAACTCGACGAAGTCGCGGATCTCGTAGACGCCCTGACTCTTCTCCGAGTACCAGTCGACATCTTCCTCGGCCTTCCGCGTCCTTACGCGTTTCACGCTTTCAGCTGCGCCGAGCTTCAGCTCCTTTCTTTCATCGGGACCGACCACGGCGCTCACTCCGCGAAGGTGAGTGTGCGAGGCGAATGTCGGCACAAGCTCACGCCGGTAACCGGTGAGCAGATTGACGACCCCGCCCGGAAGATCCGAAGTCGCCAGCATCTCGCCGAGCACAATTGCCGGATATGGCTGCGTCTCGGAAGCCAGAGCGACGACGACATTGCCGCTCACGATCACAGGGGCGATCTGACTCATCAGCCCGAACAATGGATCGCGGTCCCCCGCAATTATCCCGACGATTCCCATCGGCTCGGCCACCGTGAAGTTGAAGAACGGCCCCGACACGGGATTGCTGTTGCCCAGTACCTGCTCGTACTTGTCCGCCCAGCCGGCGTAGTAGATCAGGCGGTCGACAGTCGCGGCAACTTCCTTCTCCGCCTCACGCTTCGACGAGTTCCCCCCCCCCGAGCGCGTAATCGCCGCCGCCATCTCGTCGCTCCTGCTCTCGAGCATCTCGCCCAGGCGATAGATGATCTGTCCGCGATTGTACGGGGTCCGCTTCGCCCAGTCCGGTCCCGCTTTGGCGGCCGCCTCGACGGCGTTCCGTACGTCCTTGCGCGTGCACTGCGGAACATTCGCGAAGAATTTGTCGGTCCTCTTTCCCTCGTAGATGGGAAAAGTGCGCCCGCTCTCCGACCGAATGAACGCGCCCCCGACGTAGACCTTCGGCGTCTTGGTTATCGGAATCCGGCTCATGTGAGCTTCACGTAATCAAGCAGTCCCTGGCGACCGCCCTCACGCCCGAACCCGCTCTCCTTGTACCCGCCGAACGGCGACGAAGGATCGAACTTGTTGAACGTGTTTGCCCACACCACACCGGCCTTGAGCTCGCTGCTCATCTTGAGAATGCGCGAGCCCTTGTCGGTCCACACGCCTGCCGACAGCCCGTACATAGTGTTGTTCGCTTTCTCGACCGCTTCTTCGAGCGTTCGGAATGTCAGTACGCTCAAAACAGGTCCGAAGATTTCCTCCTGCGCGATGCGATGGCTCTGCGTCACGCCCGTGAATACGGTTGGCTTGAACCAGAACCCGGCGGTCGGCAGTCGGCACGCCGACGGCTGATACATCGACGCACCCTCGGTGACTCCGCACTCGACGAGCTCGGTGATCTTGTCGAGCTGCTGGCGCGAGTTGATCGCTCCAATGTCGGTGTTCTTGTCGAGAGGATTCCCAACGCGCAGAACATCTATGCGATCCTTGAGCTTCTTCACGAAGACCTCGTACAACGATTCCTGCACGAGAAGGCGCGAGCCTGCGCAGCAAACGTGACCCTGATTGAAGAAGATTCCGTTCACCACTCCTTCAACCGCCTGATCGACGGGCGAGTCGTCGAAGACGATGTTCGCCGCTTTCCCGCCAAGCTCCATCGTCATCTTCTTGTCCGTGCCCGCGACCTGCCGCATGATGCGCTTGCCGACTTCAGTCGAGCCGGTGAAAGCAACCTTCGCGGCGAGCGGATGCGCCATCACTGCCGCGCCCGTCTCGCCGGCGCCGCTCACGAAGTTCACGACTCCCGGCGGCAGATCGGCTTCCTGCAGCAGCTCCGCGAACTTGAACGCCGTGACCGACGTAGTCTCGGCGGGCTTGAGCACGACGCAGTTTCCAGTCGCCAGAGCGGGCGCAATCTTCCACGCGAGCATCAGCAGCGGGAAATTCCACGGAATCACCTGGCCGACGACGCCGAGCGGTTGCGCGGTCGCGCCGGGAATCGCGTACTGGAGCTTGTCCGCCCATCCCGCGTGATAAAAGAAATGCGCGGCCGCCATGGGCACGTCGAAGTCGCGCGACTCCTTTATCGGCTTGCCACCATCCATCGTTTCGGCGACAGCAAATTCGCGCGCGCGATCCTGAATCAGACGCGCGATTCTATAGATGTACTTCCCGCGCTCGCGCCCCGGCATTTTCCGCCACACGGAGTCGTACGCTTTCTGCGCCGCCTGATACGCCGCGTCCACGTCGTCCGCATTTGCCAGCGGTACGCTCGAGAGAACTTTCTCGGTCGCGGGATCGATCGAGTCGAAATACCTGCCGGACTTCGGCGCGACGAATTTTCCGCCGATGAACAAATCGTATCGCGGCTTGATTTTCGGATCCGCGGATTCCGGCGCGGGGTCGTACTCCCAGAGATCTCCGAAGATGAGCTGGGGCACTGAGCCGACGCGGCCTGAAGCGATCAGCGGGTCGCGGATCCCGCTCGCGCCATTCCCACCGTTCCCTGCGCCATCTTTTGCTGTAGCTGTCGGCGCCAAGCGCGTCTTCGCCTTTTGAGTTGCCATCAGTAACTCTCCGCCGCTTCAGTGAAATAGTACGGCGCCTGGTATGCTCCCGTCTTCTCCTTCGCGATCTGGCGCAGCAGGTCGTTGAGCAGCGAGCTCGCGCCAAAGCGATACCGGCTCGAGTTCAGCCAGGCATCGCCGAGTGTCTCTTTCACCGCGACCAGATAGTGAAGCGCCTGCTTGGCATTGCGGATCCCGCCGGCCGGCTTCATTCCGATCGCCACGCCCGTCGCAAGGTAGTGATCGCGAATTGCCTCGATCATCACCTGCGTATTGGCCAGCGTCGCGGCACCCGAGGCCTTGCCCGTGCTCGTCTTGATGAAATCTCCTTCGCGGATCACACGCATGGCGATGAACGACGCGGCGCGGATGTTGTCATAACTCTCGAGCTCGCTGACCTCGAGTATGACCTTGAGGGTTGCGTCGCCGCATGCTTCGACCACCGCCGCGATCTCGTCCTGCACGGCATTGAACTCTCCGGCGAGGAACAGCCCGCGGTTTATCACCATGTCCACTTCATCT
>JALYJX010000378.1 GCA_030775065.1 Gemmatimonadota bacterium
GTCCAAGCCGGTGCGGTGGCGCATCCGCCCGCCATCATTCGTGAATCTGTCCGCGATTTCGAAGATGGTCGAGGGTCACCTCCTGTCCGACGTCATCGCGATCAACGCCAGCATCGACATTGTGATGGGAGAGATCGACCGTTGAGCCGTCCCGTGATGGGAGGCCTCGAGTCGCCCGACATGGCGTCTCACGATGCTCACGCGCACGAGTCCGGGCCCCATGTGCCGGTTTTCGCCGGCGCGGTCAGGAACGAGCTGGACGAGCTTCTCACCCGCTATCCGACGAAGATGGCGGCACTCCTTCCGGCTTTGTGGATCGTCCAGCGTGAGCGAGGCTGGGTGAGCGACGAATCGATGGCCGAAGTTGCCGGACTTCTCGAGCTCACGCCGGCATACGTGAAGGGCGTCGTCACGTTCTACACGATGTACCACCAGCACCCGGTGGCGAAATACTTCATTCAGGTGTGCACGACCTCGCCCTGCGGCATCTGCGGAGCGGAGGATGTCGTGAAGGCTCTCCTGCGCCATACGGGGGCGGGGGAGCTTGGAGTTCCGTCGGCAGACGGCAGATTCACGGTCATCGAAGTGGAGTGCCTCGGTGCCTGCGGCTTTGCCACGCCGATCATGATCAACGAAGAGTTCATCGAATCCGTTACGCCGGAAAACGTGCCTGACATTCTCAAGCAGCTCGCCTGATGGGTTATCCGAACAAGTCGCATCCGCGCGAAACACCTCTTCTCACGCGCCATTTCGGCGAGGAGGAAGCGCGAACCCTCGATGGCTGGAAAAAGCGGGATGGTTATCAGGCGCTGGAGAAGGCGCTCGCCATGACCCGGGCCGAAATAGTTGACATTGTCAAGGAATCGGGATTGCGCGGCAGGGGCGGTGCAGGCTTCCCGACGGGAATGAAGTGGTCCTTCATGAAGCCGGGTGACGGCAAGCCTCATTACCTCTGCTGCAACGCCGACGAATCGGAGCCGGGAACCTTCAAGGACCGCGAAGTGATGCGCTGGACGCCGCATGCACTCGTCGAAGGATGCGCAATCGGGGCGTACGCCATCGGAGCGGAGACCACCTACATCTATATAAGAGGCGAGTTCACGGAGCCGCTCGTGTGGATGGATCGGGCGATTCGCGAAGCGTACGATGCCGGAATTCTGGGCGCCAATGCGATGGGCACCGGCAAGCGAATCGACATGTACGTTCACAAGGGCGCGGGCGCCTACATCTGCGGCGAGGAAACCGCATTGATGAACTCGCTCGAGGGCCAGCGCGGAAACCCGCGCATCAAGCCGCCTTTCCCCGCCGTCTCGGGCGTCTTCGGCCAGCCGACGACGATCAACAACGTCGAGACTCTCGCGGCGGTGCCCGAGATCATCATGAAGGGCGCCGCGTGGTACAAGGGCATGTCGCTCTCGAATCCGAAAAGCACGGGGACCAAGCTGTACTCGGTGTGCGGCAATATTCGATACCCCGGGACATACGAAGTCGAGATGGGCTTCCCGTTCGGAGAGTTTCTGCATGAGCTTTGCGGCGGGGCTCTCGACGGACGCAAACTCAAGGCTGTCATTCCCGGCGGAGCTTCAGTGCCGATTCAGACAATGGCCGAAGCAGACGCGACGCTGATGGATTACGAGGGCTTCGTCGCCCAGGGGTCGATGCTCGGCTCCTGAGGCGTGATAGTCATCGACGACAAGCAGTCAATGGTGCGAGTGATCGCCCGACTCGCTCGCTTCTTTGCGCACGAGAGCTGCGCCCAGTGCACGCAATGTCGCGAGGGGACGGCGTGGACTACGAAAATCCTCGAGCGAATTCGAGACGGGCAGGGGACGATGGAAGATCTCGATACGTTGCTTGACCTCGCGGACCTCATGACCGGAACGACCATCTGCGTACTGAGTGATTCGTGCGCGGTCCCCGTTGTTTCGGGAATCAACAAATTCCGTCCCGAGTTCGAGGCTCTGATTCACGGCAAGCGCGTGCATCCCGTTCTCTCGGCGGTGGCCTGATGGCCGAGCGGAAGATGGTGAACCTGACGATAGAGGGACGCCCTGTCTCCGTTCCCGAGGGAACATCGATCCTCGAGGCCGCCAAGACCGTGGGAATTCTGATCCCCCACTATTGCTACCATCCGGGGCTGCCGGTGGCTGGTGTCTGCCGCATGTGTCTCGTGGAAGTCGAGAAAGCACCGAAGCTGGCACCATCCTGCGCAGCGCTGGTAGCGGACGGCCAGGTTGTGCGCGTCCATACGGAGCGCGCGCTCGAGGCGCGAAAGGGCGTGCTCGAGTTCCTGCTCATCAATCATCCGCTCGACTGTCCTATCTGCGACCAGTCGGGTGAGTGCGAGCTCCAAGACTACACCTATCAGGAAGGCCGGGCGGATTCGCGGTATCGCGATCCCAAACGATTCAACCCGGTGGAGGACTTCGGGGGCGACGTTCTTTATGTTCCCAACCGCTGCATTCTCTGCACTCGATGCGTTCGCTTCATGGACGATGTCGCGCATGATACCGTCCTCAACGTCAGCGAGCGCGGGGACCGCGCACTGATCGGAAAGTTCGAAGGAAAGGATCTCACGCATCCCTGGGCTGGAAATGTCGTGGACCTCTGTCCCGTTGGAGCGCTCCTCTCGAAGGATTTCCTGAACAAGGCGCGCGCGTGGGAGCTCGACCGTGTTGCTTCCGTTTGTCCGAGCTGCACCCAGGGCTGCAACATCAGCATCGAAACGCGAGATTCGGCTGTCGTCCGCCTCAAGCCGCGCTCTAACGAGGACGTCAACAAGTTCTTCATGTGCGACTACGGGCGGATGAATTACCGCTGGATGAATCGCACCGACCGCGCTGAATCGCCACTCGTCCGCACGGAGGGCGCGCTTCGCGGTATCGACTGGGATGTGGCGATTCATGCTGCCGCATCGCTGCTTCGCGAGCGGCGTGTATTCATTGTCGCTTCTCCAAAGCTGTCAAACGAGGCGCTTTATCTGTTATCGAATCTCATCGAAGGAAGCGGCGGAGCAGGCGTATTTCGCGTCGAGACCGGCGACGAAGCCCCGCTGGCCGGAGTGGAGGACCTTGCACTTCGGCGTGACCGTGCCGCCAACGTCAAGGGCGCGGAGCTGTTCGGATTCGAGCGCTCGGATCGTCCGCTGGGAAAGCTGGGTGACGGCGATATCCTGGTGATCGCGGACGACGATCTCGATGGAATTGCAGCCGAGGACCTCGCGCGTGCCGCTCAGGTGATTGTCATTGGAACAACTCTGCCGGAGGCTGCGAAGGATGCAGCGGTTCTTTTGCCGATCACTAATGTTGCCGAAGAGGAAGGCACCTTTACGAATCTTCGCGGCCGGGTTCAGCGATTCATGCAGGCCAAGCCGGCTCCCGGCCTCGCGCGCCCCAGCTGGCTCGTGCTTGGCGATCTGCTCGGCGCGCTTGGAAAGCAGGACGGGTTCCATCTGCCGTCCGATGTCTTCGCTCGCATCGCAGAGTCGCATCCGGCCTTCTCCGGTCTTTCCTACGATTCACTGGGTATGCGCGGGTTGCCCGTGCTCGATTCGGACGCACGTACGAAGTCGCGAATGGGTGAGGGTTCAGGCATGGGGCAAGAGGCCACGAGATGATCGAGCCTCTCGCCTTCCTCCAGCTGGCCAATCCACAGCTGCCCCCGAGCGGAGGTGGCGTTTTCGTGATCGCGACGGTCGTGAAGATGCTCGT
>JALYJX010000379.1 GCA_030775065.1 Gemmatimonadota bacterium
AGGGTCTCCTCGATGTACTTCGCTCCTTCGGCCGGGTCGCTCCAGTGGATTCTCTTGGAGAAATTCGTCGCCATCTCGACCGGATACCCGAATGCGCGCATAGAGTCGAGAATCGCGTTCGGCCCGCGGTACATCTGCACGATGCAGGTGATCGCCGCGTTCGCGCGGTTGTACTTGTCATAGACGTAGTCGAGCACCTCCTCGCGCCGGTCGTGCTCGATGTCGACGTCGATGTCGGGCGCCTCGGCCTTGCCATCCACGCGCATCTCGGAGAGAAAGCGCTCGAACAGGAGCCCGTGCCGCACTGGGTCCACGGCGGTGATGCCGAGGAGGTAGGCGACGACCGAGTTGGCGGCGCTGCCGCGTCCCTGGCAGAGAATGTTCCTGCTGCGCGCGAAGTGAATCGCGTCCCACATCACGAGAAAGAATCCGGAGAATCCCAAGCGGCCGATGATGCCGAGCTCGTGCTCGATCTGTTTTGTCTGTGCGTCGGACAGCTCGCCCCATCTCTCGCGGGCGCCCTCATACACTTTCTCGCGCAGAAAAGAGATGTCGTTGTGACCTTCGGGAACGGCGAACTTCGGCAAGGGGGGCCGCAGCCACGCCAGATTGAAATCACACTCGCCGGCGATTCGATCGCTCTCCACGAGACCCTCCTCCCTCCCCTTCCATCGCTCGGCCAATTCCTCAGGCGAGAGAAGGCGCCACTCACCGTTCGGATGGAGAAGCCCGCGCGACATCGCGGTCTCTATCGTAGTGTCGTACCGAAGAGCGGTGAGAATGTCGTGCACCAGGCGGCTGCTCGTGTCGATGTAGCGGGGGTCGTGAGCGACCACCCACGGCACATGATGACGGCCGGCGAGCTCGATCAACGCCGCTGCCAGCGCCGCTTCGCATCCGCCGGCGTGGTGCAGACTCACCTCCACCGCGAGTCGCTCACCGAAGACTTCACGCCACTGATCGAGAGTGCGCGCGGCAGCGGAGTAGTCGCACGACTGAATGCGCGCCGCGATGGGACCGGAAGCCGGACCGGTCAGCACATGCACTCCGGCACTTCTTTCCGCGACATCCTTCCAGCTCACACGTGGCCGTCCGCGCAGCTTTGCGTTCTGCCCCTTCGTCCAATGCCGCAGATCAGAATGAACGCGGGCGCGGGTAACCAGCGAAGCGATATTGCGAAATCCTTCCGCTGTGCGGGCAATCAAACCAACGGGAAATCCCTCGACGTTGAGCTCTGCGCCGGCGATCGGGCGTACTCCCTGTCTTTTTGCTTCCAGAGCGAACCGAACGATGCCGCCCAGATCGGCTGTGTCGGTTATGCCGATGCTGCCATATCCGAGCTCCGCGGCGCGTTTGACCATCGCTTCGGGAGTGACGGCGCCGTCGCCGAAGGAGAACGCGGTGTGGGCTCGGAGCTCGACGGGCATATCCTTATTGTATACCCGAACAAATACCGAAGCAAGGACGGACGACCGGGCTCGAGCAATTGCCCCTTGACCTCACCGTACGGGGTCGGCGAGTGAATCAGTGGCTCGGCTGACACACTACGTCCCCGAGTTTTTAGCTCCCTCCGTTCCTCCGCACGAGCTCCTCGAGACCCGTATCGATCGCGTTCTTCGAAACCCATCGCCCGCGCACCATCACTCCGCTGCGGCCCGTCAAATTGCGTAGATCGGCAAGCGGATTCGCATCCAGCAGGACGAGATCCGCGCGATTGCCGGGAGCAACGGTGCCGAACGCACCGTCGAGCTTCAGATCGTCCGCCGCGTACCGGGCGATGTTTCGTGTTCCGCTTTCGAGCACCTGATATGGCGTGAGGCCCGACGCCACCATCACCTCCATTTCACGCTGCAACGCAAACCCCGGGACGTTGAACATCTGCGGCGAGTCTGTCCCCATCAGAAGCCTCGCACCGGCATCGGACAGCGACTTGAGCATTCGTCGCCGGAGAGTGATGTGGCGATTTGCGATCTCGGGCGTGACGCCATCCCTCTGGTCGGCGGAGAGTCGCTGTCGCTTCTGATTCCCCCACTGAGTGAGCCACGCGCGTGTCGCGTACCGCATCTCCGGCCGCCGCTCCATCTCCTCAGCGGCAATGGGCGTGAAGAAGCTCTCCCACAGGAACATCGTCGGCGTGTTCCAGACACCCGCGGCCTTGGTCTGCTCAGCGAGCGCCGTGAATCGAGATTCGTCGACAGCGCTAATGAGCTGCGCGATCGGCACCTCGCTTCGCAGAACACGCTGCTGGAGACTGTCCGGAATCGCAGCTGCCAGGTATCCGTCGAGGTGGTCTATCGTCGACTGGCGAGACGCGAGCGCGTGCCGGACTCCCACCGCATCCGGGACATGTCCGGCCCACGTGATGCCAACCTGTCGCGCGGTGCGGACAACGGCATCGTACGTCGCGCGCGAAGGTCCCGGATGAATCTTGAGAAAGTCGTAGCCCGCGGCCTTGTGCTGGCGAACGAGACGCTCACCAGTTGCGGGATCCGGCGCCGATTGACCGTTGATCGACGGTGCTCCGACATACATCGTGGGACCCAGCAGCTCCCCGGTCCTCAACTGCTCCCGCAAGACCAGTTGATTCGGTGCGCCGAGCATCGCGCGTATCGTGGTGATTCCGTTCGCGATGTAGAGGAAGAAGATGTCTTTGTTCGTCTGCTCGCTTCCGGGTGCCTGTCCACCCGCAACGTGTGCGTGCATCTCGGCAAGTCCGGGCATGAGATACTTGCCGGTTCCATCTATGCGGGTCGCGTCGGGCGGTATCACGGCGCTCGATGCAGGGCCAACGCTCAGGATCTTCCCGTCACGGACAACCACCGTTTGACGACTCAGGACTTGCTCGCGATCCATCGGAATCACGGACACATCCGTGAATGCAAAAGTCCCGGCTGCCGGCGGTTGAGATGCTGCGGCCGCTGCGCGCTCCGACGTTGCTGCCGACGGAGTGCTGTTTCCCTGTGCGCATGCCGCGGACGCCGCAACGAACAGTGCCGCAATTCCGGTTATCGATTCGAAACGCAAACGTGTCTTCACTGAGCCTCACCTTGTGATAAACTGTCAGCAGTCGCCGATTTAACAGCGGGTTGCGACCGTGTCAAATCCTGACTGCAAAAGAGCGGAGAGACCAATGCGTCTCAACAGGTTCGTCTTTCTTCTATTGTTTCCGACGGCGTGCGCAACGGCGACGCAAAAACCGCTCGACCTCGCAACAGCCACCGTTGTCGACCTGACCTACGACTTCGACGCGAAAACTCTTTACTGGCCGAGCTCGCCGAGCGGGTTCGAGCTGAAGGAGCTGTCTCGCGGCCCGACACCGGGCGGTTTTTTTTATTCGGCAAATCTCCTCAGCGCACCTGAGCACGGAGGTACGCATCTCGACGCGCCGATTCACTTCTTCGAGCGAGGGCTGACGGTCGACAAGATTCCCGTGCGTCAGCTCGTTGCGCCGGCCGTGGTGATAGACGTCGCGGCACGCGCGAGCGCGGATCCCGACTATCGTCTGACGGTGGAGGATCTTCGCGCGTGGGAAGCGGCAAATGGAACGGTTCAATCAGGCGCGATCGTTCTACTTCGCACGGGCTGGGGAAAACGTTACGGCGATCGGAAGGCGTATTTCGGCGACGACACTCCAGGTGCGACGGACAAGCTGCACTTCCCGTCGTATGGCGCGGACGCGGTGCGCGTTCTCGTGAAC
>JALYJX010000380.1 GCA_030775065.1 Gemmatimonadota bacterium
GTATCATGCAGCTTCAACAGTGCCGTTCGGCCAGCTTCGCCGAAAAACGCGCGCTGTACTTCAAACTTGCCCTCTCGCCAGAAGCGCTTGCGTAATTCACTAACAGCAGAATCCCTGCGCGCCACGGGAAGGTCGTCCAGCGAATCGCGAGCAGCGAAATACTCGAACAGATCCCGCGAGGGAAATGCGAAACCTGCAACCCCGCCATCCAACCCTCATTGGGGGATTCAATGTAGCGCAGCGCAGCCACCTGATCGCTCCCGTATCGATCGAGGGAGAGCTGACCAAATGCCGAGAGCGCAGTGTCTTTCCCGCACTAGCTCCCGCGATGGCAGGAGCGGTTAGTCGTCACCTGGTTGACGCCGGCGCGTAACCTCCGGCAACAGGCACATCGATTCGAGTCGCCGGCAGCCAGCTAATTCGTAGCGGCTCCCTTGCATCGGCGATCGACTCGTCACTCACCGCGCGCCCAGTCCCGTAGTTAATCTGCGTAGAGGGATTCTTGGTCACCGCAATCACCGCGACAATCCTGCTCCCTTTGGACAAGCGCTTGCTCGTAAGTCGGTTGGCCTCGAATGAGATCTGCTGTCGCTTCCCCGTAAGCAGCTTTCTCCGAGTGCGATCGGGCGCGTAACTCATTCGAATCCACATATGTGAAAGCTGAAAGTATTTACCGTCCGCCATTTGCTCGAACAGCGTAATGCTCGCGTCGAAATCCTTCTTGTTGGTGAGGAACTCGAGCCTGCCGGAGAAAAGGCCGCTGATCTCGGTCGCTTCGTTGAAGGGCTCGCTTTGCACCTCGAAGCTGTGCGCGATGTTCGCCGCGGTGTCGATGATTGCGCGCTCCGAAGAGCTTGGATCGAACAGATCCCGCGTGCGTCCCCATTTCGCGGCGTCTGTTCTATCTGCGAGGTCCACAACCTGATTGACGGTTCGACCGAGCGCTATTGACTTCGTTCCATTCGCCATCCGCGCGATCGACGGTGCGTGCTTCCATACGTTGCTGCCCATTACCTGATAGTTCACTACATCGCGGAGCACGTCGGGTTTCGGCGCTCCCTTGAATATATGATCGAACCATTCGTACCGAAGCTCACCGATGTCCATGTGCGCGACTGAATCGAGGCGATAACCGCGCACGGCCGGATTTCTCACGCGGCCGATTGGGTCCATCGTTCCCCGCTGGCCGGTGATATGATCATACGGGCCAATGACGAGGTAATGCTTCGCGCGCGGCGCATACCTGCGATGCTCGCGGAACGTGAACAGCGCACCGACCTGTCCGCCATCGTAGTATCCGGTGGTCGTCAGGACCGGGATATCGATGCGCGTAAACTCGTTCCTGTAAGGAATCATTCTCTGCCAGTACGCATCGTACGACGGATGGCTCACCCACCGCTCGAACGTTGGATTAGGAGTTCCGTCTATTGCTGCAAGCTCCCGGTACGGCCGGCCGCTTTTGTACCATGTGGTATCGAGTCGAGCCCAGCGGGTCGAGTCATCGTAAGTCGCGGAGTCCAGACCTTTCCTGTTTGTCGTGAAGAAGGGCCAGGGGTACGCAAAATTAGCGTACACGCCTCCCTCCATCGGAAAGTCGATCCCTGGAGCGTGCGTGACTGATGGCATCATCGCCTTCAGTGCCTTCGGCATGTATTTCGCCGCGGCCCATTGAGTGAATCCTTCGTAGCTGCCGCCGTACATCCCGACTCTTCCGTCGCTCCACGGCTGGCGGCTTATCCATTCGATCAACGCTGCCGCGTCCGTTCCATCGTGCTCGTGAGAAATGGGCGCGTCGGGACTGCATCCTTTCCCCCGCGTAAGTCCTTCGACGGCAACGTATCCATGCGACGCGCTTCTACGGGCCTCGAACATGTTTATGTCCGACGCGTAGATCGTGAAGTTGAGCAGAGTCGGGAGCCGCGCAGCTGCCGGATTGCGCGGCCGAACTATGAGAGTGCAGATGCGAGCGCCATCCGGCGTGGTGACCAGTAAATCGCGAGTGATTATGTAGCGTCGCGCGTCGTCTTCCCTGAGCAACCGGTCGAGCTCAGGTGCGATGAGCTCGTAGGTCCGGAGCGCCGCATAACGACGGATCAAGTCGATGGCGCCCGCGAGGGGTAAACTGGCAGCGTCGTTGGCGCGAGCGATCGCGGCGTCGAGAGCGATACGAACTCCGCCAGGATATGCGCCCAGGGCAAATGGCATCGCGACAGCTGCGCTCGCGTCATCGACCCTGCCGGCACGTTCCGCAAATGCCTGGTTCAACGCTTCGACGCTCGGCAGGTTCTGTGCGCTCTGCTTAGCCTTGGCTACAGCGTAGATCTGATACGCGAGATCGGCTAAAGGAGAAAGACCGCCGTGTTTGCCGGCGCGGTAAACGCGAAGTTGCTCAGACGCCGAATCGGCCGCAGTATAATTCCCCGCAACGATAAGAATCCGCGCGAGATTGTCGAGATAGGCTTCACGGTCCGGATTCTTATATTCACGAGAGAGCTGCCGCGCCAAAGACGAGATGAACTCGTGAAACGCGGTGTCACTGCTCGATCGCGCAGGTGGCGGAGTGAAGTCCTGCGCTGCGCCCAGTCGCGTTAAACCGGACGCGAGCGCCGCAAGGATCAATGTTCGTCGGAGTATCATGACACTAATGCTAATAGTGGTGTAAAAAATCCACAAGGATTTTACTTTGCCCATGAACAAGAAACGACCATACGTAGTGAGGTCCCACGACCAGCTTCTCGCGCTCGCCTCCCCCGGCCGGGAGGACATAATCGACGCAGTTACCGTTCTCGGCCCATGCGGCGTGACCGATATCGCGAAGTTTGTCGGGAGACCGCGACACGCGCTTTACTACCACGTGAAGGCACTCCGCGATCGCGACCTGCTTGTCGAAACGCAGGTCAAGGGCAAAGGCGTGAAGCCGACAGCACACTACGACCTGCCCGGACGCCCCTTTCTTGTCCGGTATGACCTCAGCTCGCCGAAAAGCAGACGCGCTGTAATCGCGATCGGAAGAGCGCGATTCAAAGCAGGTCGGCGCGGCTTCGTGCGCGCGTGCTCCGCTCCCTCAGCCATCGTCGAAGGACAGAGGAGGAATCTGTGGGTCGCGCACTGGAAGGGATGGCTCACCGTAAAGGACCTCGAGAAAGCCAATCGACTTCTCAGCCAGCTCGTTGACGTGTTCACACCATCAACGGGTACCGCGACAAGAGGCCGTGAGCCATACGAGCTCACGTTTGCTGTCTCTCCAGTCATTCGCGCGAACGCCAAGCCAGGAACGTCATCTTGATATCGAGAGAGTTGAAGCTGTATGGCCATTTGCGCTACCCTTCAATACGCTATGACTCAATCCGTGTTGACGACCCCGAGATATTCGTCGCTGTTTAGGAGAGCCGCCATTGCTGGTGTCGCTCTCGACTTTCTCTGGCGGAGACGGGGGTGAGTTGGGGGGTGAGTTTCTTCCTGCAGAATACGACATCGATGCCGGGAAACTCCGGCACCGACGCCCGGTTTCCCTCTAGAGTCCGGCAGAATGTAGTAGTTGGTTAGTGTATTGCCCTGCTTCGGGAGCAGGAGGTCGCTGGTTCAAATCCAGTCGCCCCGACTTCAAAGTGAAAGCCCCTGCAATGCTCTGCATTGCGGGGGCTTTTCGCTTTCAGAAATCTCGGGGGTGTCCATATCTACGACAGCACTCGTACTT
>JALYJX010000381.1 GCA_030775065.1 Gemmatimonadota bacterium
CCGACATATCCCCTGGTCTCTCCGATGGAGATCGCGGCACGGAAATCTCCAGAGGTTCCGACCACCCGCTGTGAGCGCAGGAAAAGCAACCCCAGTACGAGTGCCCCGGCCAGACCCACCGAAACGATCGCAGGAACCCGCATCGGTCTGAGTCTCTTTGTCACGGGCTCGAGCAGCGCGGCCGCACCCACATAAAAGAATATCCAGATAAACGGCTGGTACGGCATGAGGTAGCGCCTGGTACTTGGAATCATCACGGTGAGCACCGGGAGCACGGCCAGGAAATACCAGATCTCAGGCATGAATCGGCGACGCGCGCGCCACATGCCGTATAGGAGCACGAGCGAGATTCCTACGCCGGCAGCCACGATGGCAAAGTCTCCCATCGTCGGGCCGAAAGTCGGCCTGAACATCCCTTTCATTATCGGATCATGCGCAAGAGCCAGATGGTAAACCGGAATTATGTTCGACGGCAGCGAGATTCCCAGCAGATTCAGGAACATCCTCGTCTTGCTCGCGTGGCGCAGAAATGCGATTGGCTCGGGCAGGTACCTGTTGATGAATGCATCCCAGTTGAGCGCGGCAAGCACCGCCATGGCTGCGATCGCGCCGAGCCCCGTGAAGATTTTCACACGACGCGGAAGAGCAAGGCTTGCTGGTCGTCCGGCGGCGAGCACTCCCGCGTAAACAGCGAGCACAGGCGCCGTGAACTTCACCAGGAACGCCATCACGAACAGAGCCGCCGCTCCCGCAATCGCGGGTGATCTCCTGGCGAACGGTCGATCCGAGGTGAGGAGTCGAGTTGCCAGAATTATCACCCCGAGCGTAAACGCAGCATACGGTGCGTCGGCCAGCGGCGCGAACACGTTGGCGACCCAGTTCGGATTGATCAGCAGGAAGCCGAATGTGAAGCCGATGGCGATCCAGTGCCTGGAGCGCGGCACCGCCCACGACAATACGTAGGCGAACATCAGTCCGGTGATCGTCAGAAGGACGATGTTCGACAGCTGGATCGCACGCAGCTGGTTGTCGAACTCGCTGAACATCATCATGAACGGAGCTCGCATTACCCCGGGCATCGAGACGTAATTGAATGGGGGTCGGTTGATTGCGGAGCGGGCAACCGTATGTCCCGTTTCCGCGAAGGCCAGTCCCTTGAGCCAATAGAGGAGCGGGTCAGTCTGAAGGCGCGGATAGAAATACGCCGGATCAACGGCCAGTACGCCTATCAGCAGGACGATGACGAATACTCCGCCGAAGATCACGAGGGCCTGCCATTCCCGGCGGACGAACGAAATCGGCGATTCCAATTCCCGATGGAATTGGTAGGATGATTTTATGGCTTCCAAGTTGCGGGCTTATCCTCGCGGGCTCGTAGCGTACCGGACGCGCAAGCCCGGGGACGGATGCGCACTTCCGTTTGTTCGACGGTCGGACAATAATTCTTCACGAGTGTCCCGGCAATGATCGAGTACTGAACTGAGCGAGAGGACGGCGCATGGCAATCGAAGAAAAACCGAGCAGGAACGAGGACGAATA
Organism: Gemmatimonadota bacterium; assembly: GCA_030775065.1. Lineage (GTDB taxonomy): Bacteria > Gemmatimonadota > Gemmatimonadetes > Gemmatimonadales > Gemmatimonadaceae > UBA4720. The sequence goes on from JALYJX010000381.1 coordinate 1,540, forward strand.
TTTCGCTCGCCGCGATGCGGAGCTGATGAAGGAGCGGCGCGCGAAACTCGACGTCGAGCGGCTCAAGCAGGAGCGGTCGTCGCATTACAACAAATGCCCCAAGTGCGGCTGCGATCTGCGAGAACGGGAGCACAGCCAGATCAAGGTGGACGAGTGCGAGGAGTGCGGGGGCATGTGGCTCGACAAGGGCGAGCTCGAGATGATCGAAGAGTTCGACCGCCGCGGAACGGGGCTCATGTCGTCGCTGTTCCGGCCGCGACGGTGACGCCGCAGGCGAAGCCGCAGGCGAAGGCGAAGGCCGCGCTCCGCGACATTGCGGATACTCTTTACCGCGCTGCATCCGAATCCTGCCGCGAGCACCGGCGCTACGCGGAGCTGGTGGACCGTGATGCGAATGACGGGGAGCAGAAGGTCGCGCGGGCGGCCGTGCGGGCCTCGGATGAGGTGCTCGACGAGGCCGTCGATTTGTACGAGATCGCGTGCCTCGAGGAATCCGGCCACGGCAATGACGCGTGGTGGCACAAATCGAACATGGTGTGGCGCAACGCGAGGGAGTACCTGCGACACCAGGCCGCGTCGAAGCGCCTGCTGCGCGGCGAGGACGGCCACAGCAGGAACGAGTTCATGGCGATGCGAATCGAGCACGAGCTCGAAGCCTCGGCGCTGCTCAGACTGCGTCAGGCGATCGAGTCCTACAAGGCCGCCAGGCCGGAAGTCGCGAAGGTCTAGGCCACGCCGGCCGCGAGCCGCCGGCTGATCTTGGCGACGATCATTTCAATCGCGATGGCATTGTGTCCCCCGCGCGGCACGATGATATCGGCGTAGCGCTTGCTCGGCTCGACGAACTGCAGGTGCATCGGCTGCACGGTCGAGAGATACTGCTTGATGATCTCGTCGAGCGGACGTCCGCGAGCCCGCATGTCGCGGCGCAATCTTCTGATGAGGCGAATGTCCGCCTCGGCGTCGACGAAGACTTTCACGTCGCACAGCTCGCGGACGCGCTCGTCGACGAAGAGAAGGATTCCGTCGATCACTATGACGTCCGCCGGTTCAACTCGAACGACGTTCGAAGACCGGAGGTGAGTGACGAAGTCGTACAGCGGCTTGTCGATCGTGCGGCGTTCGGAGAGCTGTTCCAGGTGCTCGGTGAGGAGATCGAAATCAAAGGCGTCGGGGTGATCCCAGTTGACGCGGCGGCGCTCGTCGAGTGTGAGCGAGTCGAAGTTGCGGTAGTAGGCGTCCATGTCGATGAACGCGACGGAGAGCGCTGGCGCGGGAAGAGCGCTGGCGACTTTGCGGGCGACCGTGGACTTGCCGCTTCCGGATCCGCCCGCGATGCCGATGATGAGGGGCTTGGACACGTTCGGAATGTAGTGCGCTCGAGGGGAATCGACATTGACGAGGAAGCGAGCACGAAGCACACTCTCCGGTTTGTGTGTGCGACGAACTTATTTTGGAGAAGTTTGTACAACGTTGTCCGGCCCAAAAAAACGCACTGGTTTTTTGGCGGTTCGAGGGGTTGAAGTTGGGCTCCGGAAGGGGTAACATGAGATGTCGGGAACGCGACGGAATCGGAGTTGATTGAAGGCAGTCGCGGCCGACGAAACGGACCCCAAAAAACTCGTGAAAAACACTTGACGGGGCCTGTTCGGTCTGATATACTTCAAGGCTGCCCTAGAATGGGCACCAGAGCTTTTTGAAAATCGAAGTTGAGATCAAGTGATGTGCGAGGCGAACTCGATGATCCGTGTCCATTCAGGGATGCGGTTAGAGTTCAACCTGAAAACATTACAAGTGATTCCGGACGTAGTGATGCCAGAGGCATTATGCGTCTGGTAAAGCCGCGTTCGGAGAGCAGACAAATCTCTTAACTATTGGAGAGTTTGATCCTGGCTCAGGATGAACGCTGGCGGCGTGCTTAACACATGCAAGTCAAGGGGGCCCGAGGCGCAAGCCTGGGGCAACCGGCGAACGGGTGCGTAACACGTGAGCAACCTACCCAGGTGTGGGGGATAGCCGTCCCAACGGACGGGTAATACCGCATACGCTCAACACGAGGCATTTCGAGTTGAGGAAACCTTCGGGGCACCATGAGGGGCTCGCGGCCTATCAGCTAGTTGGCGAGGTAACGGCTCACCAAGGCTACGACGGGT
>JALYJX010000382.1 GCA_030775065.1 Gemmatimonadota bacterium
CCCGTTCCGCGTGCCGCGAGAAAACTGCCAAATGCGACCACGGCGTCCGCAGGAAACGGCGGAAAGACGTTCTCGATCGCCGAGATCACAGCGATGGACAGGTACAGCAGCGGCAGCGGCATTCCGCTGAGAGTCTCGATGATCGACTGGATGTTCATGCGGCCTGCCCGTTTCTTTCTCTAGCCCTGACAACCGCGCGACACTGACAACGTCACCCGGTCGATTCGGCCACCGTCGCCACAGCTATGCACGCAAGACCTTCGCCTCTGCCTATCCAGCCCATCCCTTCGTTCGTCTTGGCTTTCACGCTGATTTCGGACGGCGAAAGGCTCAATGCGCCAGAAAGCGCTTCCTGAATTGCCGCGCGATGAGGCCCGATGCGAGGCCGCTCGGCGATTACAGTAATGTCGGCGTGCACGACAAAAAAACCCTTGCTGTTTATGCGCTCGACGGCGAGGGAAAGCATCTCCAGAGAATCCCGGTTCCTGTTAACCGCGTCGCTATCCGGAAACATCGTGCCGATGTCGCCTTCGCAGGCAGCGCCGAGCACTGCGTCAGTAACCGCATGCGCCACGGCATCAGCATCGGAGTGGCCTTCGAGGCCCACATCAGATGGAATTGTGACGCCGCCGAGGATGAGCGCCCGGCCGGCAGCGAAGCGGTGCGAATCGTAGCCGATGCCGGTGCGAGCGATGGGTGGTCGCTCAGGCGGCATGCGCCGCGGACTCGATGAGCGAGTAGTCCTGGCGTCGGCGCACGGGTCTGAAACCGGCGTCGGAAATGAGGCGCTCCATCTCCTCGGTCGAGGTGCGATGCGTCGTGTTCGCCGCGGACACGACGTTCTCCTCGATCATCAGCGAGCCGAAGTCGTTGCATCCGAAGCGAAGCGCGATCTGCCCGATTTTCATTCCCATCGTCACCCAGCTCGACTGCAGGTTCGGGACATTGTCGAGGACGATCCTTGCGATGGCCACAGTACGGAGATACTCGTCGGCACCCGTCTTCGGCTGATTCGACATCGTCGGCGTGTTCTCGGGCTGGAGCGGCCAGCAAATGAATGCTGTGAATCCGCCAGTCCGCGCCTGAACCTCGCGGACGCGTTCCAGATGCTCCATCCGCTCGGCGAGAGTCTCGCCGATCCCGTACATCATCGTGACCGAGGTTTTCATTCCCTCGCCGTGTGCGAGCTCCATGATCTCGAGCCACCTGTCTGCGCCCGCCTTTTTGCGCGCAACCATGTCGCGTACCCGCTGCACGAGAATCTCGCCTCCACCGCCCGGGATCGAGTCGAGGCCCGCTGCACGAAGCGCGCGAATGACGTCTATTGCCCCCATCCGGAACAGCTTTGCGAAAAAGTCCACCTCGCTCGGGCTGAATCCGTGAATATGAATCGGATGGTTGCGCTTGATGTACTGCATCAGGTCCAGATACCACTGAAACGGGATGTACGGGTTGTGTCCGCCCTGAATCAGTATCTGTACCGCGCCGAGCCCCTTGGCTTCGTCGATCTTGGCGCCGATCTGCTCGAACGAGAGCGTGTAGCCTTCGCCGTGCCTCGGCCGCCGGTAGAACGCGCAGAAGCCGCAATCGGCAACGCAGACATTCGTGTAGTTGATGTTTCGATCGATGATGTACGAAACGACGTTTCCGGGGTGGAGTCGCTGCCGGACGCGGTCTGCTTCCATTCCCAGCTCGACGAGCGGGGCATTGGCGTAGAAATCGAGGAGGTCGCGCGCCATCATGCAGCCGGGAGGAATGTCAAAGTGCCGTTGGGGACGCTCCCCCTCTCGACGAGACGACGATAGAACTCGGTGAGACCTGCGAGGTGCGGGTACGACAAGCCATAGTCGAGCCCTTCCAGGTATTCCTCGCATGCGCCGACCGTGACACCCGTTGCCTGCGCCGCCTGTCTGGCTAGCGTGCGTACATTTGCGATGCCCCAGTCACGTGACGCAATGAGTCCGGCGTGTACTGCAAGTGCCGCATCCACCGCCACGTTGCGCTGCGCGACCCACACCGCAAAGACAAATGGAAGTCCGGTCCACTTCTTCCACTCATCGCCAAGGTCGTACGCGTATGGGTAATCGGGAATTGCTGCATTTTGCGACGAATTGTCGCCGCGAACCTCCCTGGCGGTGGAGCTGCTTTCAAGAAGTAGTGCTGCGTCGCCAATGACGAGGCGGGCTTCGTGCTCTTCCGTGCCGAACCTCGCAACATCGCTTATCTCCGCGTCTGTTGGCACGAATAGCGGATGCGCGTGCCACACGTTGTCGAAAAGCAGCTCCAGAAGGGCAACACTGGTCATGGAGCTTCGACTGACGAGCACGCGCCTCTGAGACAGCTCAGTCGCCGGCCTCTTCGAGAAGAGCATCACGCTTCGCACCGGCCCGTCGCAGGAGATCGCCAGATCGGGGAGCAGGAGATACCGGCGCGAATCCCTCGCGTACTCCACGGCGGAGACAACACTTACGTCGAGCTTCCCCGCCGCCATCAGCGCGTTCAGTGCCGTCGGCACTCCATCAACGAGGTCGGCATCGATCCGGATCAGCCCGCGATCGATGGCGCCGTAAACGGGATAGCAGTTGATGTACGGGATGCGGCCGATGGTCAGAGTCATGCCGCCGCCGCGTGCGGTCCGTCGAACGTCCGCAGGATGTTGTAGAACGAATCGCGCTCCGCAGGAATCTTTCCAGCGTCGCGGATGAGCTTTAACAGGTCGTCGAGGCCGAGTCCCTGCGCGGTCGTTGCGCCGGCTTCATGGTAGATCTTCTCGCGCACCACTGTGCCTTCCAGATCGTTGACTCCAAACGAGAGCGCGATCTGCGAGACGAACGGAGTAACCATGATCCAATGCGTCTTGACGTGCTCGAAGTTGTCGAGGAAGAGCCGACCCACCGCCAGATTTCGAAGATCGTCGAACCCGGTTGTAGCCGTGCCCTCACGGCCCAGCTCGATGCCGAGCGCATTGTTGTCCGGATGGTACGCGAGCGGAATGTAGGCGAGGAAGCCGCCGGTCTCGTCCTGCAATGACCTGAGGATCGACAAGTGCTCGACGCGGTCCTCGATCGTTTCGACGTGGCCGTAAAGCATCGTGCAGTTCGACCTGATCCCCAGCCGATGAGCCGTCCGGTGGACAGCTATCCAATCCTCGGCCGCGAGCTTCTTGTCCGCTATCTCCATTCTTACGCCGCGCCCGAATACCTCAGCGCCTCCGCCCGGCAAAGTGTCGAGGCCAGCTTCGCGCAGCGCGATCAAAACCTCCTCGATCGACATCTTTTCGATGCGGGCGATGTGTGCAATCTCAACCGCCGTGAGCGCTTTGATGTGAACCTGCGGATGCCGGGTCTTGAGCTCCCGGAACATCTCGCTGTAGTAGCCGAGCCCCGCGTGCATGTCGAGGCCGCCCACGATGTGGAACTCTTTCGTCAGGCCGTTCCCCGCTACGGCCGCCTCGTCGAGCACCTGCTCGAGTGTGTAGCGGTATGCACCGTCCTCCTTCGGAAGCCGCGCGAAGGAGCAGAAGACGCACGTCTTCCTGAGGTAGCAGACGTTGGTCGGGTTGATGTGCTGATTGGCGGCAAATGTCACGACGTCGCCGTGACGTAGCGCATTCACATGCGAAGCGAGTGCGCCGAGACCGAGGAGATCGGGAGAGCGAAACATGACTCCGGCGT
>JALYJX010000383.1 GCA_030775065.1 Gemmatimonadota bacterium
GCTTTCAGATATCCCAGTACGACCGCCCGCTCGCGACTGGCGGCGGACTGGCAATCACAACCCGCGACGGTGGGGAAAAGGTCATTGGCATCACGCGTCTTCATATGGAGGAAGACGCCGGCAAATCAATCCACGACCGGTATGCTGGGATCACCGCGATAGACTTGAATCGGGCAGGTGTTCCCCTCGTCGAGATTGTGAGCGAGCCCGATATCAGCTCGGCTGCAGAGGCGGGAACGTACCTGCGAACTCTTCGCCAGGTGCTGCAGTATCTCGACGTGAGCGACGTGAGCATGGAGGAAGGAAGCCTCCGTGTCGACGCGAATGTCAGCGCCCGCAGGAAAGGAGAGACACGCCTCGGCACGAAGACCGAGGTCAAGAACATGAACTCGTTTTCCGGTGTCGAGCGCGCGCTCACATTCGAGTTCGCCCGGCAGTGTGAGCTGCTCGACCGCGGAGAGCGGGTGAGCCAGCAGACGCTTCTCTGGGATGCGGCCAAGGGCGAAGCGAGAATCAGCCGCAGCAAGGAAGAGAGCCACGACTACCGGTATTTTCCCGAGCCGGATCTGGGACCACTCATCCTCGACAAGGAATGGATCGCTTCCATCAAAGCGAGTATTCCGGAGCTTCCTCCTGCACGGAAGAAACGCATCGCGGCCGATTTCAAGCTGACGCCGGGGGACATCGAACAGCTTACAGGGAATCCGATTGTGGCCGAGTACTTCGAGACCGTTGCCCGGGCGACTGGTGACGGGAAGGCCACGGCAAACTGGGTTATGGGAGAGGTTCAGGCCGCACTCAACGCAGGCGGTGGTGATCTATCGGAGTTTTCGGTGAGGCCGGCGGATCTGGCTCAGCTGATCAACATGATACGCGATGGTTTGGTGAGCCATGCGGCGGCGAAGCGTGTTTTTGCCGCGATGGTCGAGACCGGCAAGCCGGCGACGCAAATCGCCCACGAGCAGGGGCTGCTCAAGGTTGGCGACGACGCCGCACTCGCGGGATGGATAGACGATGTGCTGGCGGAATACCCCGAGGAGTCCGGGCGCTACCTCGCGGGAGAGCGGAAGCTTCAGGGGGTGCTGGTGGGTTTTGTCATGAAGAAATCGGGCGGACGCGCCGATCCGAAGCGCGTGAATCAGCTGCTGGCGTCGCGCGCAGGCGGAGGATAGAGCGGCTCGGCAAGCTTCTTCGCGTAGCCGAGCTGTGAGCTCGGCAACCCGAAATGGGTTGTGGCTTCTCTGGCAATCTCGTCGTCGTCACCGCCTCGTCTGAGCGCCGCGCGCCGCACGCGCTTCGCGGCTCTCAATGCCCGCGTACCCGCGGGGTCGAGAGCGTAAGGCTCCGCGCGCTCGAAATGATTCAGGAGATCGATGATGTAGTCGTACGCCCTGGTCATGTACAGCGAGACATCCTGTTCGCGCAGATCCCATCTGCTCTTTTCCGAGACCATCTGGAAGATTCGCTGCCACGATTCCGTGTCAGCCACGTAGACCATTCCGCGAAAGATTCGGCGGTTGGTCGGTGTGCTGAAGATGGTCGGGCTCAGGATGCGGTCGAGGTGCTCATCCGAGGCGGAATGGTCGCGCAGTATCACCTCGCGCGCCCGGCGGCTGTAACGCTCGCCGATGTGGGTGTCGAACCTGCTTTCCCAGTAGCTGTGCCCGAGTGCCGTGGTGGTTGAGGTAATCGCGAGCTGGTGAGGAACGAAATAGTTGTGGGCGACTACGTCTGCGGCCAGGTGCGACAGGTATCCGAGGCCGAAAGCGCGCATTCGGTCCGCCCGTGCGTCGCCGAATATCTCGAGCCCGACATTCCATGAGTGGCAGTGTCTCCCGGCGGCAGCGTACTTCTTGGCCATACTGGTGTCAGCCGCAATGTTGCCGTAGAGAAAATCATGCGGAAACGCGGCAATGAGCTCGGCGACCGACGCAGGCAGTAGCGTGAGCGAGCGAAGGACTGCTTCGCCGAGGAAGATGTGAGTGCCCGGCGTCCAGGCATAAGCCGCAGCGGGCGTCGCGGCGAGTAACACTATCGCAACGCAGAGAGCGACGAGCAGGAAGACAAGCGGCTGCCTCATGGACAGCCGCTCCATCTCGCTAGATCCCGATCCGTTTTCGTTGCCGGCGCACCGCTTTCCGCAGATCCGTCATCTCTTCGCGGACGACGTTGTTGATCGCTTCCCGCGCCGAGTCGACGTACTCACGGACGGAATCCGCGACATCGTCGAGCGGAAGGTCGTCGACGAGCTCAGCACCGCGGTCGCGTGCCACGCGATACCCGCGAGCGGTTCGCTTGCCGGCCCAGCGCGCGCCCTCGCGTCCCTGCTCGGCCATCCACCGTGCTCCGGGGGCGGCGTGATCGCCCGCCCAGCGTGCGCCCTCGAGCCCGGCGAGTCCCGCGTAGCGCGCGCCGCGCCCTGCGGCGCCGATCACCGGACCAATCGGACGGCGGCCGCCCGGGCCCGTTCGAAAGAGGAGAGTTATTGCCGCGCCGACCGCTGCGCCGAGAAGCGCCGCAGTCAGAAGATCGAACTGCTGCTCGCGGTCCTCATCATCCGAGTTGTTCGTCGCGGGGGCGGACGCGCGGGTGCGGCTTCTCCCACCCTGGCTCGCCTTCAAGGTATCTGCCATCTAACGACTCCTCCTTTTCGAATGCTTCATGAATTCCAGTGCGCACGCCGCGCAATGTAGATGCGGTCGAGACGAACGCCGATTCCGCTTCCTCCTGAACAACCGCGAGCAGGGCATTCAGCTCCTGAATGCGCTCCTCCGCCAGCTCCACCGACGCCATCAATCGTTGATTCGCTGATGCGACGGTCTGGCTCACCTTCTGGACGTCCACACGGACCGACGTGCTGATGTAGTTCACGTTGTCCGCGATGGTGCTCGCATGCCGCATGATCGGATTGATGTCTCCGTAGATTCGGTCGAGCATGTCGCTGATCTTCGCATAGCTCTTTCTGAAGTTCCACGCCGCCGGAACGAGGGCGACAGCAAGCACGAGAAGGGCGATCGACGCCAGTCCGCTCGCCCAGGTGGTGATCTTCGCGAAAACTCCCGGGTCGACTTCCACCTGCTTGGTGATGATCGTATCGGGAAGAGCCTGGGCGACCTGCATCAGCCAAGCCGATCCCGTCGTCAGCCATGCGCTCATGTGCCGGTTTTGTGCAAGGGTAGGGCCATGCTCTGCTCGCTCCGAGCAGCAGCGGTACAAAGAGTGCTGCTAGCGATATATTAGCGCAACTGCCCGGACTCAATGGCTCGACGCAACTTACTTGTCCGCGCGACCCACGTTTCCCCCCCAGCTCGTTCGCAAGAGACTCAATGCCGGCAGTCCAGTACATCGTCGAGGGTGGTCGCACCCTTCAGGGCACGATTCGCCCCTCGGGCAACAAGAACGCCGCTCTGCCAATCGTGGCCGCGGCGCTGCTTTCGGAAAATGTCGTTCGACTCGACAACATTCCTCACATCCGCGACATCGAGACCCTGATCCAGCTCATCCGCTCCGTGGGGGTGCAGGTGGACTGGAGCGCGCCGAACTCGCTTGCCATTCAGGCAGCCGAAGTTCATGCGCGCGACCTCGACCCCGAGCTATGCGCCAAGATCCGCGCGTCGATATTGCTTGCCGCGCCACTTCTCGCCCGATGTCGAGAGATC
>JALYJX010000384.1 GCA_030775065.1 Gemmatimonadota bacterium
GGCCTGATCAGCGTCAAAACTGGAATCTGCTCCCTAACTGAAACTGTCTCGTCGCGAAAATTCCGCTCGGCGAGCCGAAGTCCGGTCTCGGCTCCCCCGTGGGACTCCGCTGCACACCGAAGTAGCCGGAATAGTTCTCGGTGTTGAACACGTTGAACGCCTCGGCGATCAGAGAGAGCTGCGCACCGTGTCGCACGTCGAACGCCCTGCTGAGTCGCAGATCCACAACCCGGTACCAGCTTCTCCACGCATTCGGCGGGACTTGATAGCGCGTGCCATCGATCCAGTCGTCGGCGAAAATGTTGTTCCTGTTCAAGTCTTCTCCGACCTGAGCGCGGTACGGACGCGGGCTCGCGACCGTCGCGAGAATTGAAATGTCAATCCCGAAGGGCATCTCCCCCCTGCCGGAGAGCACGAAGCGGTGCCGCTCATCCCCGCTGATGCGGTGCATCACGTAGAACTGGCTCGCTGCAACGGCTGGGACCTGGACGTTGTCGACATCCCAGTCGGCTTTCGCCGAGGCCAGCGTATACGCGAGATTGAGCCGCAGAGTCGTGTTGGGATTGTATGAGAGACTCGTGAGCAGCGCCCGGTAACGCCCCCGCGCAAAATCTCCCCACGCTATGATGTCGCCATAACTCCGTGAGAGCACGCGCCTCGCGGGGGTCTGCGAGAGATCCAGCCAATTCAGGTTGACGGGCGCGAAGAGGTGTCGGACATCCTGACCGACATAGTCCATGTTCAAAGTCAGGTCAGGCGTGAGCTGCGCGCCGAGTCCGATTGACCATTGCCTGTTCTCGGGGACGTCCATTCGGTGCGGCAGGAGCGTCACCGAGGGAGGCACGGCGGTTCCGCCGCCGGCAATGACTCGATTGCGTAACTCGTCCGGATCCAGAGTGCCTGGATTGGGAAAGACGTACGTGCGCCATGTCGCGGTGCGCCGTTCCGCGAACGGCACGAATCCAGGCACGCGGTCATAAATGATTCCGAAGCCGCCGCGAACGAATGCGCGGCGATTTCCTGTAATATCCCACGAAAATGAGATCCGCGGTGAGAAGTTGTTGAGATCGTCTCTGCGATCGCCGGGGTTCAGTAGACCACGAAGCTCGGGCCGCGAGTTGATTGCGGTGTCACTTGCCCACGGAACCGTGAAGTCGTTGTTCATCGTGTTGATTTCGGCGTCGTAGCGGAAGCCGAGCTTCAAAACGAGACGCGATGTCACGGCCCATTCATCGTTGAAGTAAACGCCCGCGACCCAGCCCCGGAGCTCGGTGAAAGCATCGCGATCGGACCGGGGATCGACGAACCCGACAGCGATCGACGCCTCGAACGGGTTTCCGTTTTCGGTTCTGAAGCGAAACAGACCCGACCCGAGGTTCGGCGCCAACTGATCAGCGTAGACACGTGCGATTTCCACTCCTGCCTTGAGGAGATGACCTCCGGGTCCGCTTCCGAGACCGTAGGTGATACGATTGACCGCCCGGAACTGCTTTTCGTGAGTCTCGCCGAAATTAGTGGCGCGTCCGATGGTCAGTGTCGGGTACCTTAGTTCCGGCCCAGCCACGAGCGGACGGTTTTCGTTTGACCACCGGACGAACTGCAGGCTGAGCTCGTTTGCCAGACCCGCAGCAGGTAGCCAGCGATGGCGCAGATTCACAGTGTTGACTGCATACGCCTGCGCAGTCGCCGACTCTCTCGACTCAGTCCCGCCGAACCCCGACTCGCCCGTGAAGTAACGCGAGGACAATATCGCCTCGAACGTGTTGGCAACATTCGCCGTGTAAGTCAGGCGCAGAAGGCCGGCTTGATTCCGGGCTGGCGCATTGAACGCGCCAGCGTATTGGTCCCAGTATTCCGGATCGTTCGCGGGCCGTCCGGGAATCACCGCTATGTGGTTGTCCGCATCCGAGATTTCATAACTCCCGGCGTAGAACAGTCGGTTGCGGAGGATCGGTCCACGCAGGCTGAAGCCGCCTTGTCGGCGTTTGAAGTCCGGCTTTTCGAAGTTCGGAATATCCCGCTGAAAATCGTTGAGGGAGACCAGGTCCTTATTCTGGAAGAAGCCGAACGCTGAGCCGTGAGTCTCATTGGTTCCGCGGTGAGATACCGCGCTGATGATGTACGTGGCCCCCCTCGTATATTCTGCGTCGTATGGATTCAGGAGAACGCGAAATTCCTGCAGCCCATCGATGGGGAGTATCGAGCCGGCCTGCGGCGTCCCAACCACGTTGCCGCTGTTGAAGTTCTTCATCTCCACGCCGTCGAGATAGAGATTGAGCGCTCGCTCATCGCGCAGTGCTCCCGAAGCGGGAAGTGAGAAACCCTCCACTGGCTGAAACGAACGGATTCCGGGAGCCACGGCGGCCAGGTCCATCACGTTGCGTGTATTCAACGGCAGACGCTCGATCTCCTCGGCAGTCAATGCCGTCGACACCGACATCCGCTGGATCTCGGCTGCGTCGACACGTTGCACGTACACCTTCACCGTTTCGAGCGTGCTCGGCGCTCGCTCGAGGACGAAATCCAATTGCGCGCGCTGGCCCGCCACCAGATGGACAATTTGCGTCACGCCGGCGGCATGCCCAATGATTCTTGCAGAGACGGCGTACCGTCCCGGACTCAGCCCAAGCATGCGGAAGAAGCCGCGATCGTTCGTCAGCGCATTGCGGCGCTCGTTGGTTAGACTGTCGACCGCGCTGACTTCCGCGCGTGAGATGCCTCCGGTTTCATCGCGAACGAGGCCCTCGAGAGTGATCCCCGGCTGTGACCGCGCAGCAGAAGGTGACGCGATCGCAATGAGCGCCACGGCGATTACTACCAGCCGCTTCATCACGGGGGCGCCCGGCCCCAGCTGGGAAACGCGCTGAACGCGACTGGCGACAAGTCGGTCAGCCGTTTCACGCCAGTCCCGTCGGCGTTCATGACATGGACCTGCCCGTGTCCGAGAACGGTTCGGTGAAACACGATGCGCCGGCCGTCGGGGGACCACGACGGATGCGCGTCCAGGCCAGGATTTCTGGTCAGGCGCACCGGATTGCTGCCGTCGGCATCCATGACGTAAATCTCCATGTCACCGTCGCGGTTGCTGTGAAAGGCAATGCGCCGCCCATCCGGAGACCACGCTGCATGATGGTCCATCGCATCGTTGAAGGTGAGCTGACGCTGGTTGCGCCCGTCGGAGTCCACCACATGAATCTCGAAACGCTGGCTCAGTCCGCCGCTGAAGGCAATCCTTCGTCCGTCCGGTGACCACGTCGGAACAGCCTCGGCGGCTGCACTATTGGTAACTCTCGTCAATCCGGTACCGTCCACGTTTATCGCGTAGATGTCGATCTCCTTCACCCGCGTCTGGAAAGCGATGCGTTTTCCGTCCGGAGACCAGGTCGGGCTCACTGCACCCAACCCACGATCGGTGAAACGGGTCAGCTGCTTTTGCTCCGTGCCGTCCGCATTCATCAAGTAGATGTCGAAACCCCCTGCACGCTGGCTGGTGAAGGCGATACGGCGGCCGTCCGGAGACAAAACGGGGTGCATGTCCGCGGCCTTGTCATGCGTCAACCGCCGCTGGTCGGTTCCATCGGGATTCATCACGTAGACTTCCTGATTGCCCAGATCGCCCGCCGCGTCCGGGC
>JALYJX010000385.1 GCA_030775065.1 Gemmatimonadota bacterium
GCGCGGAGCTTCTTCTGTTGAAGTTAAATCAGTTTACCAAAGTGTAGCCCGCACCGCCTCCGGCCTGACCATGGGATCGCCCGGCTTGCAACCGAAGGCCTGCGCGAATTCCGGCATGTTCGCCAACGGCCCGTTCGTGCGCCAACGCCCCGGTGAGTGCGGGTCAGTATTGATGCGAACCATCTGATTCTGGGGCGTGATGTTCTGCCGCCAGATCTGCGCCCAGGCCAGGAAGAAGCGCTGCTCCGGCGTAAATCCGTCTATCAACGGGTTCGGCTTCCCCGCAAGCGCCTTCTGCAGCGCCGCATACGCCACCGACAAGCCGCCGATGTCCGCCGCGTTCTCGCCGAGCGTGAGCCGCCCGTTCACGTGAATGGTGTCGAGCACTGTGTAAGCGTCGTACTGGTTGGCGATCAGCGTCGTCCGCTGCTTGAACTTCTCGAGGTCCTCGGCACTCCACCAGTTCTTGAGGTTGCCCTGAGGATCGAACTGCGAGCCCCGGTCGTCGAACCCGTGACCCATCTCGTGGCCAATGACGCTTCCCATCCCACCATAGTTCACGGCGTCGTCGGCCGTCGCCGAAAAGAACGGCGGCTGGAGGATTCCCGCCGGGAAAACAATCTCGTTCAGCCGGGGATTGTAGTACGCGTTGACGGTTGGCGGAGTCATCCCCCACCGCGTCCGGTCGAGCGGCTTACCGATTCTCGCAAGGTCGCGGCGGCTCTCGTAGACATTAACCGCGACGACATTGTTGAGGAACGAACCCGGCTTGATCTTCAGCGTCGAATAATCGCGCCAGTTGTCGGGATAGCCGATCTTCTTGGCAAACGCCTCGAGCTTGACGATCGCCTGCTTCCGCGTTGCGTCGCTCATCCATGGAAGCGTGGAGAGCCGTTCGCGGAAAACAGCTTCGAGATCGTGCACCATCTCCAGGGCGCGCGCCTTTGCCGTCGGCGTGAAGTATTCGGCGACGTACGCCTGGCCGAGCGCGTCCTGCAGTCCGCCGTCAGTCTCGCGGGTGCATCGCTTCACGCGCGGCAGCACTTCCTTCGCGCCGCTCAGGGTGCGGGAGAAGCTGAACTCTTCGTTTACAAATGCGGAGCTGAGATAAGGCGCTGCACCGCGAATCACCTTCCAGCTGAGGTACGCTTTCCAGTCTTCCAGCGGCGAATTACCCATCAGGCTGTCCACCGCTGCCAGAAACTTCGGGCTTTCGACGTCAACCGCCGGGACGCCCGGGGCGCCGATGTCGGTGAAGTAGCGGCTCCAGCTGAAATTGGGCGTCATCGATGCGAGCTGCGCTGGAGTGCGGAAGTTGTACGTTGCAACTGGATCGCGCCTCTCGACCCGCGTGAGTGACGCACGGGCGAGCGCAGTCTCTAACGCCGTCACGCGGCCGGCGTCAGCAGCCGCCTCTGTCGGAGTTTTCCCCGCGAGCTGGAACATCCTGCCCATGTGCTCCAGATAATTCTTGCGGATTGTCGCAGACGCCTGGTCCGTCTTCGTATAGTAGTCGCGGTCCGGAAGTCCGAGCCCGGCCTGACGCGCCCCGCCGATGACTGAAGTGCTGTTCCTGGCATCCTGAGTAGCGCCGAAGTTGAACACGACGTTCACGCCTTCCAGGTGGAGCTGTGCTATCTCGCGCTGAACGCCGGTGCGATCGGTGATCGCAGCGATACGGGCGAGGCGAGGCCGCAACGGCTCCGCGCCTGCCTGCTCCGCAGCTGTCGAATCCATGCACGACGAGTAGTAGGTGCCCAGGATTTTGTTGGCGGCCGAGCGATTGGCGCTCGCGTCGGCGGCCGCGCGCTCGAGAATCTTCGTCAGCTCGCTCTGATTCTTCTCCTCGAGCTCGTTGAAGCTTCCCCATCGGGAATACGCCACGGGAATGGGGTTGTTATTGATCCATCCGCCGTTGGCGAACTGGTAGAAGTCGACGCAGGCATTCGCGGTGCGGTCGAGGTTGACGGCGTCGAGCGGGACCGTCTGCCGATATGTCCCCTGGGCGCCGGCTGTCGCGGTGGCGGTGCATGAGAGAAAGACGAATGCAAGTTGCCTTGCGATGAGGCGCATGGCGTTTGCTCCACGATGAAGGTCGGCTTGAATTGTGACGCCAGATGCCGGCGGGAAAGTGTGTGTCGGTATAACCGAAGTTGCAGCGCCTGTTCCCGCCAGGTAAGACTTCTCAGCCGCGGGATCGTCTGCGAGCGCGCTTTCGCCGCCTGCGTGGCGGCTTCATGATCGTGCCGCGACACTTGGGCGATCCGCAGTGGCATTCGTAGAATTTTTCGTCATCCGTCGTTCCCGTTCGCTCGTACTGATAGTCGTAGGCGAGCTCAACGCCGGGCTGAATGTTCCTCTTCGCGTATATCCAGATCTTTCCTTTCTCGATCACCGCTTCGCAGTTCGGGTCGCAGGAGTGATTGATGTAGCGCGCGTCGCTCCCCTGACTGTTGCCGTCGACGACCGTCTTCTTGTCGAGCGTGAAGAGGAAAGTGTGATGCCGCCGCATCGACTCGTCGTCGTACCGGCGATCAGACTCGGGGTTCGAGATGCGCTCCCCCGCGTACTCGATGATCTTCTGGCCCGGCCTGATTCGTTTTTTTGCAAAGACACCGCGCCCCTGGATGCCGGAGAGGCGGATCTCGTACAGGTCGCTTTTTTTTCGCTGCCCCCCCGCCATGGACGCCCCGTTACCGGGGAATTGCCGGGAGAATCACTCCGCGACAGTCACCAAACCCGATTCCTGGCTGCCCGCTTCCGCCCATCTGTCCCCGCACGATCACTTCGTCACCATCCTCGAGAAATTTTCGCGTCTCTCCTGTCGGAAGCTCGAAGGGCTCCGCGCCGCGGCGCGTCAGCTCGAGCAGGCAGCCCATTTCCTGCGGTGAGGGTCCGGAGACCGTTCCGCTCGCCAGGAGATCCCCTGTCCGGAGATTGCACCCGTTGCTGGCGTGATGCGTCACCATCTGCGCCGGCGTCCAGTACATCCGCGAGAAAGGTGCACGGCTCAGTCGCATCGGGAGAATGTTTTCCTCTCGCATTCGGGCGGAGGACAGATAAACCTCGAGCGCCGCGTTGAGGCCGCCTTCACGATCGTTCTTTTCCGAAGACAGGTACTCGAGCGGAGCAGGGTCGCCTTCGGGCCTCGTGAGCGCGGGGACGCGATGCGGCGCGACCGCCTCCGCCGTCACCACCCAGGGTGACACGGTCGTCGCGAAGTTCTTGGACAAAAAAGGACCCAGCGGCTGGTACTCCCAGGATTGAATGTCGCGGGTGGACCAGTCATTCACGAGACAGTACCCGAAGATGTGGTCCTCCGCATCGCTCAAGGGAATAGCCTTGCCCAGATCGTTTCCGCGTCCGACAAAGAAGCCCATCTCCGCCTCGTAGTCGAGCATCCGCGATGGGCCAAACTCGGGGGCCGACGCCTCCGCAGGGCGTGTCTGTCCTAGCGGACGGTGCACCGGTGTCCCGCTCACAACGATCGACGACGCGCGCCCGTGGTAGCCTATCGGCACGTACTTGTAATTCGGCAAAAGGGGATTGTCGGGACGGAACATCTTCCCGACGTTCATCGCGTGGTGTATGGACGCATAGAAATCGGTGT
>JALYJX010000386.1 GCA_030775065.1 Gemmatimonadota bacterium
GTCTCGAGCGTGGTGGTCGCGGTGTGTGGACGGGCCACGTTGTCGCCAGCCTGGCTCTGCTCTACACGCACAACTGGGGATGGCTATTCCTCTGCGGCGAGTGGCTTGCAGCGGGTCTGGTGCTTTTCATCGGCGTCGATCGTGAGCGCGCGACGGCTGCTCGAGAGTGCGTTATCGCGCAGATCGTGATCGGAATCGGGTATCTGCCGTGGACCCCATGGCTGGCCCTCCAGGCTCAACATGCCGGACACGCCCCGCTGCCCCTGGATGGCTGGAAGGATATGGTCGGATTTGTCGTTATTGGCGCTGGCGTGTTGCTCCAAGCAACGATTTTCGCTTACCCCGCCGTTCTGCCGACTCTTGTCCTCGGTGCCGGAGAGCTTATGCGCGTGCGCCGAGGCCGCGCGGTGCTTACACCGTCGGCTCTCATGAATACGGGGGTTGAAGCCGCGGCGATCACGCGAATCTCACTGATCGTCCTGCTTGTTGTTCCGGCTGCTTCCTGGCTCATCGCAATCGCATTGTCGCCTCGTTCCAATCTGATACTCGCGCGTTGCCTGGTGACGCTGGCTCCGCTCATGATTCTTGGGCTCGCGTATTGGCTTGTGGGGCGGCGTGGCGGAGCCACGCCGCTGTGGCGTGCCGCCGTCACAGCGCTTGTTGCGACATATTGCGGTGCACTGTACTCACTCCTTCGCACCACGCCCTCGAACGCCAGGGAGCTTGCCGCTGTGGTGGCCGCCCGGACAGCGCCATCGGATCTCCTGATCATCGCACCCGAGCAGCTCGCGTCGTCCTTCAACTACTACTACGTACCTCCTATTGAGCAGATTGACTTCCCGCATTTTGGTCGTGAGGGGGCCGTCGATTTTGCCGCCCCGCGCAACCGGGTCGCGGATCCAATCGCGTTCGCCCGTGTGAAACGGCGTATCGCGGAGGCGCGCTGCGCAGGTCGCCGTGCGTGGCTCATCGTCGACGCGGGCCAGGTGCACGAATACTCTGCCGAAAGTGCTGCGCGTGCGCTAGGATCAGCGGACTTCATCGCGGTTGGGGCGGTGCGGGCAAACCAGATTCGGGAGGAACTGGTTTCCCGTTATGGCCCGCCCGACACAACAGTCGCTGTACGCGGTCCCGCCCCGCGATACGAGGAGCTTCGCGCGTTTCTATTCACACCGGAGGGAGCATGTGCCGAGAGGTGATGCTTTGACCGTTGTCAATCTCAAACCCGAATCCATCACTGGCTCAAGAGGCTGGGACCTCGCTCTTGTCGGACTTGGCGCTTCCGTGGTGATTCTGCTGCTCGTGTGGCCAAGTGTGCAGGTAGCACTAGGCGGGGACCAATATGTATTCCTCGCCCGCCGGCTCGCCGAGGGCAGGCTGGACGTTGACAATTTGCCGCCACGCTACGGCGATTTCGCGCTCTGGCAGGGCCACAAATATCTCCCATTCGGACCTCTTCCTGCCGTCCTGCTGGTCCCGCTCCTTCCGCTTCTCAATGCGGGGATGGCTCTCGTGTTTGTGAGCTACGCATTTACAGCGGCGAACGTACTCATCTTGTATCGTGTGCTCGGGCTTACCGGCGTCGCCGATGAGCGCCGGCTCTGGGCAACGCTCCTCTATTTTGCGGGGACTCCGTACCTCGGCGTAACGCTGATTGGCATCTCGACTTATTACGCGCACATCGTTGCAACGACGTTTCTTCTTGTCGCGATACACGAAGCATTAGGGAAGCGGCGTTGGCTGCTGGTGGGAGTTTGTCTGGGCCTGGCGGGAGCATGCCGGTTCACCGAGATCTTCGCGCTGCCTTTTTTCCTCTGGATGGCAGCAGTCGTTGACCGGGGTGTGGGCGGTGGCGCGCAGTCTAAGGCAGACGGCTTCGAAACACACCCCGCGAGGCTTTTGCCGCGTCTCGCCATGCTCTTCAGCGGGCTCGCGGTACCTATACTCCTGCTTTGCGCTTACAACTACGCACGCTTCGGCAACATCGCGGAGACTGGCTTCGGCAAGGCCGTGCTGTACAGGGACGTGCTTTACGAGGCTCGTTCAGCAGGCCTGTTCAGCCTGGCGCACGTGCCAAAGAATGTCTTCATGATGCTGCTCCAGGGTCCGCAACCCGTAGGGGGCGATTCCACCGCTGTCCTGCGGTTTCCGTATGTCGAGCCGTCTCAATGGGGCATGGGACTGTTTTTCACATCGCCCGCGCTTCTGTATGTCTTCCGGGCGCGATTCAGCGAAACACTGGTAAAAGCATGCTGGATTGCCACACTGACCTTGTTGGTTCCCATCCTCGCCTATTATGGGATTGGCTACCTGCAGTTCGGTTATCGCTACGCTCTCGATTTCATGCCGTTTCTCATAGTATTGGTCGCGCGCGGATTACCCGATCCAATGACGAATCGAGCGCGCGCGCTGGTGACCGCGAGCGTCCTGATCAACTTCTGGGGCGCGTTGATGCTGGCAGTCTGGATGTAGGCAGCCGGCAATGACAATCGATGGCGAATGTATTTTGGAGCGGTCTTGCCGACGGGATATATTGGAATCGAGGGGCGTTAGCTCAGCTGGGAGAGCGCCTGGTTTGCAACCAGGAGGTCGCAGGTTCGATCCCTGTACGCTCCATAGACTTACGAATGCGGGGGACAGTTTGGGGGTCGGTTTCTTCTTCACATCACCCCGTTTTCGTCCGCTCCATAATCTTTCTGCTTTCGCCCATTACCCTGAGCATGGTGTCTTCATCAGGGCGCTGATAGCAGCGGAGTAAGGTTCCTACATCACTCCAGCCGCCGGCAGCAGCTACGTCGACGAGATTGCCAACGCCATCTCGAGACGTATCCATTTGCTGCGCTCGCGAGCTCCGCGATTGCAGCTCGCGTGCGCTCAAACCGCTGCCATGACGCAACGGGACGACGGGGATTCTCACGCCGTGGGCGTCGTGCTCCATCCAGAGGGTTCCTGTCGAGCAATCGCGCCCCACGCCCGATCCGCACAGTGCACGCCCAGCGAAGCATTGCGTGCAGCAGATCCACGTCGCCCTGGACTGTCCGCATCCGGACCGGCCGGGTCTGCTTCTTTCCAGAGAGGCGAATCCCACCGGCTCGCCGTTTTTGCGAGAACGCGATTTGATCTGACTCGGTCAAATCTGTCACGTCACACTCCGCTCCGAAAAACGCGAGAAGTACTGTGGCGTGGCCCTCGATTTGGAGCCTGTACCGGTCATTGTAACTCGTGAACGCAGCGCATTGAGTCCTATAGCGCTCCCAAAGCGTGCAGAGCGGAAGCGCGCCGGAATCACCAATGTCTTCCTCTCGCAAGAGTGCCGCGAGAAGTTCTTTGCCAAGACGTTCGGCCTGGTCGCGCTCGGACGTGTCGAGACATTTCTTGTCGATGCCGCGGCCCGGAACCCAGACCGCACGGTAAAACATCCCACCACTTCGTTTTTGAAAAAGCCGGATGCGGGTTCCTCGATCGCCGAGTGACCGCATCCACGTTCCATTGTGCTGCTTCCATTCGGTGCGTGACGGTTTGCGAGCCATGAGAAATGCTCCTTACCGCCGTACTCGAAGGAAGCGAGCGTCGGTAACAATATCGTACGATGCACCG
>JALYJX010000387.1 GCA_030775065.1 Gemmatimonadota bacterium
ACCGTGGACCCGTCGGCATTCTCTTCGGGCGCGAGGACCGCGGACTTCCAAACGACGGGCTCGACCGCGCAAATCTGGTCGTGACTATACCGACCACCGGATACGCATCGCTGAACCTTGCCCAGGCAGTCCTGATAGCGCTCTATGAGCTGCACCTTGCTTCGGGTGACGCCACCCGCGAGCTCGCGCCACCGCGGCACGCGATCGATCCTCCCACGGGCGAGCAGTATGAGCTGCTGTTCGCCGACGCCGCGAAATCTCTCGAGGCGATTGCGTTCTTCAGGACGCGCAACAGCGAGCACGTGATGCGGACACTCAGGTCGATCGTGTTTCGCGCGTCGGTGGATTCCCGGGAAGTGAATCTTCTTCGCGCGATGGCCATCGAAGTGATGCGCACCATCGAGCGTGTGAAGGCCGGCAAATCCCCGGTTGAGCCGGTCAACTGATCAGCGGCTGGGCGCCTTGCGACTGCAACCCGGCGACGCCATTATTCCGCCCATCGTTTCCACCTTGTGAAATTCTTCACAAACCCGACGTAATGATTCAACTGGCTGAGCCCGGCCGCGCATGAGAGTAGGGACCAGATGGATCGCCATTCCGGGCCTCGTCGTGCTCGCCGCGGCCGCGGCGATGCTCTCCGCCTACGCGGGTGCATCCTCCTCTCAGGGCAACAGCCCCGTACAACCGGTTCGTTTTCCGCACCCTCGCCACGCTGCGGGAAACCTCAAGATGAACTGCCTTTACTGCCACTATGCGGCGAACAAGTCGCCTGATCCCGGGCTTCCTGCGGTTGCAACATGCATGGGGTGTCACACTGTCATCGGCACCGACAAGCCAGAGATTCAGAAGCTCGCCTCGTACTGGAACAAGAAGCAGCCCGTGCCATGGGTGCGCATCCACAAGCTTCCGGAATACGTGCACTTCCCGCACATGCGGCACGTCAACGCAGGCGTTACCTGCCAGACGTGTCACGGTGACGTCCAGAAGATGGAGCAGGTCTCTCAGGCAAGCTCACTCAACATGGGGTGGTGCGTGAATTGTCACGTGGGCAGGTCGAATCCACCCCTCAAGGCGCGCTACGATTGCGCGGTGTGTCATTTCTAGCCATGAGCCATAAGCCATTGGCTGTTAGCGAGTCTACAGAAAAAAGTGGCGTCAAGCGCCGGGAATTTCTCAAGGTATTGGGCGTGGCAGGCGGAACAGCTGCGACGATGGTTGGCTGCACCTCGGAGCGCGTCGAGAAGCTGATTCCGTATCTCGTCTCGCCCGACGAGACAGTCCCGGGAGTTTCGACCTACTACGCCACGACCTGTCGCGAATGCTCTGCCGGGTGTGGACTGATCGCGGAGACACGCGACGGTCGCACGATCAAGCTCGAGGGGAATCCGGATCATCCGCTCAACCGCGGCGCACTTTGCTCGCGTGGGCAGGCTGCGTTGCAGGGGCTGTACAATCCAGACCGGTTCCGCGCGCCGATGATCCGAAAGGGCGGCCGCCTCCGGAGCGCGACGTGGGACGAAGCGATTCTGCTTTTCACGCAGAAGCTCGGTGAGCTGCGCACAGGTGGCGGCGCTGCAAACGCCGCGTTCATCAACGCGCACGAGACCGGAACATTCCGGACGTTCCTCGACGCGTGGCTCGCTTTCTACGGGATCCCGCCGGCCTTGAGCTACGATCCCGATGCGGACTACACTGCGATCGCCGCGAACCGGCAGAGCTACGGGGTGGCGTGGCCGCGACACGATTTCTCGACAGCGAAGCTGATTGTCGCAGTCGGCGCGGATTTTCTCGACTCATGGGGCGCTGCAGTTCCGCAGCAGCTCGCGTTCGCAGAGGCACGGGCGAAAATCGAAACTGCTCCTCGCCTCGTATACGTCGGCGCTCGGCGCTCACTCACCGGTCTGAACGCGGACCAATGGATCAACGCGCGGCCCGGCTCAGAGATGTCGATCGTGGCTCTTCTTGCTGGATCGGCAACGCCTCAAGAGGCGTCGCAGGCCAGCGGCGTTGGCGCCGAGATTCTCGCTTCACTGCAGCGCGAGTTCGCTGCGTCGAAGCCGAATCTCATCCTTGCCGCGGGTGGTGCACCCGATGGAATGGAGCTTTGCCTCGCCGCGAACGCGCTCAATCAGGCGCAGGGAAATGTAGGCAGCACCGTGCGCCCGGCTGAAGCGGTCCTCGGATTCGAAGGGCTGGACTCGCCTTCTCAGCTCCGCGCGCTCGCTCAGCGAATGCAGGCCGGATCGGTACCGATGCTGATGGTGCGTGGCGCAAACCCCGCCTACACGATGCCGAAATCGTCTGGGTTCGCGGCGGCCATAGCAAAGGTTCCGTTCAAGGTCAGCTTCTCGAGCGTGCCCGACGAGACCACCGCCATGGCCGATCTCATTCTCCCCGACCACCACCCGCTCGAGCAGTGGGGTAATGCCGAGCCCGTGCGCGGCACAATCTCGCTGCAGCAGCCGACGATGGATCCAGTGTTCGACACGCGGGCCACGTCTGACGTTTTGCTGTCCATTTCGAATCCCCCACCGGCCGGCACGACCGTTGAGGCGGGAACTGGCTACCGCGGCTGGCTCATCAACCGCTTCCCGGGTGGCGCGACTGCTCTCGCGGCCGCGCTGCCGAAAGGCGTCATGGCGGGGACGCTCGGGGCCACTTCTGCACCGCGCGCGGCCGCTGCGGCAATTGCACAGCGCACGCTGGCCCAGACAACCGGCGACTACTTCCTGATGGTCTACCCGCACCCTCTCCTCGGGACGGGAGCGGGTGCAAACAAGCCGTGGCTCCAGGAGATTCCCGATCCGGTAACGAAGATCTGCTGGCAGACTGTGGTCGAGATGCATCCTGCGACGGCCAAGCGGCTCGGTGTCTCAAACGGCGACCACGTCACCGTGCAGACGGCGGTGGGAAGTCTGACATTGCCGGCACTGATCTACATCGGCATTCGCCCCGACACGGTTGCGATTGCCGCGGGCCGGGGACACTCGGCCGCAGCCGGCCGCTACGCGAAGGCGGGACTCAATGCGTTCGATCTGCTCCCGTATGTGGAGGATCGCGCCGGCTCGGTGAGCTTTGTTTCGACAAAGGCGAAAGTCTCAGTCGCCGCGGGTCATTCACTGATCGTCACCACCGAAGGATCGGCGCGGCAGCACGGCCGCGGGATCGGCCAGGCTGTTCTGGTCAGCGAGCTCGATCACGAATCGCACGCGCATCACGAGTTCCCGGGCGACGCGAGCCACGAATTCCTGCCGGGACTCCGCGCGCCGGTTGCCAACGACGCGCAAGGCGACCTTGGCGATCCCGAATCCAACGCGAAGGGGATGTACAGCGCGACCCATTGGAGCGGGATGGCCAAGCGGCGCTGGGCAATGACCGTCGATCTCGCACGCTGCACGGGGTGCGCCGCCTGCGTCACCGCTTGCTACGCGGAGAACAACATTCCAACGGTCGGAGCGGATTGGCAGACCGGAGTCTTCCTGCCCGATCGCACCGGCTTCGGAGCGAACATCACGCGCAGTCGCGAAATGGCGTGGATCAGACTGGAGCGGTACTTCGAGGGAGGGTCAGCCGAGCCTGGGGGGGGAGTCTCGCTC
>JALYJX010000388.1 GCA_030775065.1 Gemmatimonadota bacterium
AGAATTTTCCGCTTTGCGCGCATGTTCGCTCCCGTATTCGCATCGATCCAGTCAGTGATCGAATGGCCTGCTGAAACTCGCAGAAAGCCCGGCCAGTACGGCTTTGCGTCGTCCGGGAGCATCGCGTTGATGTCCGCCGAGACCCAGTAGGTTTGTCCCGAGTAGTCGAGCGAAGGCCGAAGCTCGCCGGGGATGTTTCTCGCGTTTCGCATGGCTGCCGTCCTCGCGTACGAGATGGTTGGTTTAACGGCGCGAAGCGGCGGATTCTTCTGCTGCGCGACGGCCCACGCCATTCCCAGCGTGTTGGCGAGCAGATCGGGGTATGAGAATCCATACTTCTCGAACCTGCCGTCCCAGATCTCTATCTGCAGCTGGAACACCGTAGCGTACGCGGCGCTCCACCAAAGTGCATGCGATCGTGAGAGACATGCGTCGCGCAGAACGGCATTCCCGATCCGAGCAAGATGGTACCCCCCGTGCAGGTGCCCAAACTTGTCCTGGTCGCGGAAATCCTCATCCCAATCCGAGCGAAAAAAAAAGCGGTCGGCTTTTGCTCCTGACCACCACGCGCGCTTGAAATAGCGGTAGAGCAGGGCATTCCCGCCAACGAAAACTGCTCCCGCGGCCACTCTGCGCGCCTGTACTTCAGCCTTGTTCCGCCCGCAGGTGGAAGCGGGAACAGCAACCGTGACGGCAGAGTCAGCCAGATGAACGGAGTCCGCTTTCACCGCGACCGTGTCTGCTGCCACAGTTGTATCCGGTGGTGGAGTTTGCCCGCGCGCGGACGAAGCTCCGCCAAACGTGAAGAAGCTCACGACGAGCAGGAAAAGCCTCCAGCCTCGTATCTCTCCGGCAAATACCAATACCGCTCCCATTGATCGTCGATCGACTGTTTACGACGTACTGCGTACTAGTGGAGTGGAGATGCGCCGCCCGACGCCAGGTTCTCGTTG
The DNA here is from genome assembly GCA_030775065.1 of Gemmatimonadota bacterium. Classification (GTDB taxonomy): domain Bacteria; phylum Gemmatimonadota; class Gemmatimonadetes; order Gemmatimonadales; family Gemmatimonadaceae; genus UBA4720. The sequence continues at coordinate 954 of JALYJX010000388.1, forward strand.
AAATCATCGTACGCCGCAATCACTTCGTCGGGTTCAACGGTCGCCGCGCCAAGCTTTCCAATCTCGACGCCCGCGGCAAAGTTCGCGATCACCGCGGCCTCGGCCGGTGTTCCACCCGCTGCGAGCATTGTTGCGAGATACGCCGTGACCGTATCTCCCGCGCCAACGACGTCATACACCTCTCGTGCCGTCGTGGGGATTCGGCCGATCTCACCGTCCGCGGAAAGCAAGGCCATACCTTTCTCGCCGAGCGTGAGAAGAAGGTGTTCGACACCGAGGCGGTCGAATGTCGCGGGCAGAGCTTCGGCGTGATCGAGATCGACTTCCGCACCGAGCGCGGATTCGAGCTCCCGGCGATTCGGCTTGAAGATCGTCGCTCCGCCGTAGCAGAAAAAGTTCCTGTACTTCGGATCGACTACCACCGGAATGCCGCGACTCCTGGCGTGGCTGATTACCGGAGCAATCAGCGATGGAACGAGCAGACCCTTGTTGTAGTCCTCGAGCACGACGGCATCCGCCGCGTCGACGGCGCTCAAGGCAGAGGACAGGAGACTGTCCATGTCCGCACCAGTGAAATCCGCGTCGTCCTCCTCATCGTAGCGGACGAGCTGCTGCGATCGCGCCAGGACTCTCGTCTTGGTTGTAGTCTGTCGGCTCACGCGCACTACGGTTCGTGTTCCGGCACCGACATCGTGAAGCATCTGTCGCACGAGCACCCCCGCGGCGTCCTCACCGATGGCGCATACCATGTCACACGCGGCTCCGATCGCCGTGATGTTCTGAGCGACGTTAGCGGCACCCCCGAGAGCGAGTTTTTTCTCCCTGACTCTGACCACGGGAACGGGGGCTTCGGGAGAGATGCGGTCGACGTCGCCGCGCAGATAAACGTCGAGCATCGCGTCGCCGATAACGGCGATCCGCTTGCCCGCGGCGGCGTTCAAGAGCGCCACCAGCCGCTCGCGTGTAATTGTCTCGATCATTCGCGTGGAAGGTAAATGTGCACCGTGCGCGCGGCAAACCGGGCGTGCGCTTTAGTAAACTCTTACATTATCTGCGCAAATTGATCATGGGGGTGGCTCCGGCGCCGCCCCGATGCGACGCTCGCTTCCTTCCACCCCCCGCAATTGCTCGATAGCTTCAACAACGCACTGAAGCGGCAGGTGCTCTCCCTCCAGGAGTATTTCGTTCTGGCAGGGAAGTCGATCGGATTCATCTTCGCCCGGCCGTTCTATCGCAGCGATCTCGTCCAGCAGATGGACGCCATTGGCGTTGGCTCGCTTGGCATCGTCCTTCTCACCGGCTTTTTCACCGGGATGGTTCTCGCGCTGCAGACGTCCGTCCAGCTCAGGACGTTTGGCGCGACGATGTACATCGGACGTCTCGTGGCCGGCTCGATGATACGAGAGCTTGGACCGGTCCTGGCGGGATTGATGGTTGCAGGACGCGTCGGGTCGGGAATCGCAGCGCAGCTCGGATCGATGCGCGTCACCGAGCAGATAGATGCGCTCAACACGCTCGGGACGGATCCAATCAAGAAGCTGGTTACGCCACGCGTGCTCGCGGCGCTCATCATGGTCCCGACGCTTACGGTGATCAACGATCTCGCGGGAATTCTCGGCGGCAACGTCATCGCCGAGCTCTACCTCGGAATCCCCACTTCAATGTACTGGCGCACAGTCTGGGAGCAGATCGCATCAGGCGGCTTCATTTTCACGTACGTGCCGCACGATTTCATCCATGGTCTGGCGAAGCCGCTGGTGTTCGGAGGCATCATCGCCACGGTCGGATGCCACTTCGGTCTAAAGACATCAGGCGGAACCGAGGGAGTCGGGATTGCCACTACCCGAACCGTGGTCACGGCGAGCATTCTGATTCTTGTGGTGGACTATTTCATAACGCAGCTCCTGCTGGCGGTCCTCGGGACATGAGCGACGACGAAGAGCCCAAGGCTGAGCCGCCCGCCGAGAATGGCGCCGTAGATCCGGCGGCGGAGCAAACTCCGGCCGAGAGCAAGGCATTTGAAAAGGATCGTCTGCAGCCGCCCATAGGAAAGCGCCAGGAGAAGACGGCGGACCGTGGGGAGCGGCGGGCGCCGCGCCCGGACGATCCCGGCGGCTCCGCCGAACCCGAGCAGGGTGATGCGCCCATCCGCCGGGGCGGAGACGACACGCGCGTTCGCCGGGCAATTCGATCGGAGCTCGATCTCGATCGCGGCCCGGAGCCGCCCGAGCCCGCCAGCACGATGGAATACAGCGCGATGAACATCGTCGCGCTCGACCACGTTTACCTCTCTTTCGATCAACCGATACTCGAGGATGTCTCGTTCACCGCGAAGGCCGGCGAGACGGTCGCGGTCCTGGGTGAGTCGGGGACGGGAAAGTCCACGATCCTCAAGCTCCTCCTCCGGCTTCTTGTTCCCGATCGGGGCCGCGTGTTCCTCGATGGCGAGGAGATCACGCAGCTTCCGTTCGACCGTGCGTTGAAAGTTCGCCAGAAAATGGGGATGGTGTTCCAGGGCGCCGCGCTCTTCGACTCGATGACCGTTTATGAGAACGTCGCTTATCCTCTTCGCGAGCACACGGCGCTGACAGAGCAGGAAATCGAAGCGCGGGTGCGCGAGAAGCTCGACTTCGTGGATC
>JALYJX010000389.1 GCA_030775065.1 Gemmatimonadota bacterium
TCCTGCTGCTGTGGATGGTGGGGAAGACTTCAGCCGTCTTCCTGCTTCTCTTCATAGCCGTAATTCTCTCTCTCTACCTTGGCGCAGTCACCGACTTTCTGCGCACGCGGGGAAGAGTTCCCGAGCGGCTGGCATTCTTCCTCGCGGTAGTCGGGACGGTCGTCGCTCTTGTTGGCCTCATAGCGCTTCTCGTTCCGCCGGTGATGGAACAGACGCGCTCGCTGCTAGCTGTACTGCCGGCCTACATCACGGCATGGGAGCAAGGCATCGACCGGTTTGCCGCGCGATTCCCGGCCCTCAGAGGCGTGTGGATTCCCGGCGAACACCAGGCGCTGCACGCGATCTACGAGCGACTGTCGGCGACGGCCGGCAACCTCGCGCCGAAGGTCTTTTCGCTGGTGCACGTCTTCATCGACATCTTCGCTGTGATGGTCATGAGCATCTACCTCGCGCTTCACCCCGGAGTATACCGCGAGTGGCTCATTGCGCTGTTCCCGCCCGTTCATCGCGACCTTGTGCGCGACGTGCTCCGTGACCTCGCCGACACGCTCCGCTCGTACATCGTCGCTCAGCTCACCGCAATGGCAGTGCTGGCCGCGCTCACCGCAATCGGCCTCTACCTGCTCGACGTGCCGTACTGGCTGACGTTTGGAATCTTCACCGGACTGGTGGCGATCATTCCGTTTTTCGGGACACTTCTTTCAACGACGATTCCGGCACTGTTCGTGTTGAGCGGTCCGGGCGGCGGAACTCATGCACTCTGGGTCATCGCGCTCGGCGTCGTGGTACATCTGATCGAGGGGAATCTCGTTGCGCCCCTCGTCATGTCGCAGAAGATCGAGCTGCCCCCGGTTCTCACCATCATGTCTGTGCTGGTGATCGGGAAGCTGCTGGGCCCTCTCGGGCTCGTTATCGCTGTGCCGACGCTTGCCACGATCATGGTGATAGTGCGCCGCATCCTCATCAACCGCATCTACGAGGGGAAGGGATTCAGGAAGAGCACGCGCGACCGGATTTTCGTCTTGCGAGTCCCGGCGCCGGACGGTGGTGTGCTCGTCCCGCCGTCACGGGTGGACGACATCCTCCGCTACAAGGATGCCGGAAACGGCGTGCCGCCGGTCTCGGTGGTTGTGAAGCTCGTGTAGGATTTTTTGTGAAACTCAGACCCATCCAATATGCGCGTTCTGAGTGCCCTGTTGTCTCCGATCCGCCATAAAACGATGAGCGCCGCGCAGTTCGGACGGCACGGCGGCGATCTGACGGCGCTACTCTCCCCGCATGCCGGTGCTTTCAATTCGCTCGCTTCGCAAGAGTTTTCTTTTTGGTCACCGGCAGGCGCCACAGCGACGCGAGGCTTTACGTGGCGTCGACCTCGATGTGGAGCCGGGCGAGATCGTTGCAATAGTAGGAGACAAGGACTGCGGAAAGTCGACTCTCCTCATGTGCGCGGCCGGCCTGCTGCGGCCTGATTCCGGCTCGATTCACTGGTACGGAAGGCGTTTCTCCGGGGGCGGTTGTCTCCCTGATCTCGTTTATGTCCCGGCGGCTCCGACCTACTATCCGTTTCTCACCGTGCGAGATGTGTTGAGCCAGCACAGCAGGCGCGATAGCAACCGCTTTGCTTCCGGGCGCACGATTGAAGAGCTAGCGCATCGTGTTTCACTCGCGGGCAAGCTTGCAACGTCAGTGATCGAGCTCGAGACGTCGGAGCTCAAGTTGCTCGCCATCGCCCGGGCATTGACTGAGGATCCGACAGTCATCGTGCTGGACGGCACACTCGATGCCCTGGAGGGCGGATCGGGGCTCGTCAGGCAGTTGATTGCAGAGGAACCGTCTCGGTGCCCGATGTTGATCGTTTCTTCGCGGCACCCGCATGTAGTCGCCGGCGCGGCAACGCGCGTTGTCGTAATGGATGCTGGGCGGATGACGGCATCCTTCGCCGCCGAATGCAACGACGTTTCGTCCGCTAGGAGAATTGCCTTCGCCGACGTCGGGGCAGCGGTGCGGCAAATTGCCGAGCGAGTGCACTGAGCCGATCGGGCATCGGGTAGCGGGTAGCGGGTAGCGGGTAGCGGGTGCGGGGGCCTTCGGTCTACCTTCTGCGATTATGCCCGATTTCCGCCTCTTCAACACACTGTCCCGGAGCATCGATCCGTTCGAGCCGGCCGACGTAAGAACCGTCCGCATGTACACCTGCGGGCCGACCGTCTACAACCCCGCGCACCTCGGCAACTTCAGAACGTTTCTCTTCGAGGATCTCCTCCGGCGCGCGGTGAAGTTGCGGGGGTGGGGCGTGCAGCAGGTGATGAACATCACCGATGTCGACGACAAAATCATCAAGCGAGCGAGCGAGCGCGGCTTGACGATCTCCGAGGTCACCGAGCCGGTAATCGAGATGTTTCACGCCGATCGTGAATTCCTTCGGATCGAGAAGGCGGAGGAGTATCCACGAGCTACTGAGCATCTCCCGGAGATGATCGACCTGGTTGGCCGGCTGCTCGAGCGTGACATCGCATATCAGGCTGACGACGGCTCCATCTATTATGCGATTGGAAGATTCGACGGCTACGGAAAGCTGTCGCGACTGGATACGCGGGAGATCAAGGCAGGCGCGCGCGTGGCGCAGGACGACTACACGAAGGAAAACGTGCAGGACTTCGCCCTGTGGAAGGCCGCGAAGCCAGAGGACGAGAAGGCCGGTGCCGCGTGGGATTCACCATGGGGTCGCGGCCGCCCGGGCTGGCATCTCGAATGCTCGGCGATGGCCATGAAGTACTTCGGGCATACGATGGACATTCACTGCGGGGGGGTCGACCTCGTGTTTCCTCACCACGAGGATGAGATCGCTCAGTCGGAAGGGGCTACGGGAGAGCCGTTCTCGCGCTTCTGGTGCCATGGCGAGTTCCTCCTGACCGAAGGCAGCAAGATGGCGAAGCGTGTCGGCAACGTTGCGACGGTGAACGATCTGCGCGAGCAGAACGTTTCGCCGGCTGCGTTCCGTCATTTCGTTTTTTCGACGCATTACCGGAAGCAGCTCAACCTTTCACCGGAGGCGCTCGAGGCGTCGATCGAGGGCGTGCGTCGCGTCGGGGACTTTGTCGAGAGACTCGAAAGCGCGGAAGCGGGAACGCCTGAATTGGCAGCGATAGCGGAAACGGCAGAGAATGAGGCTCGTAATGCGTTCTTCGACGATCTCAATGCGCCGGAGGCCCTCGGCGCTCTGTTTCGTTTCATTCGCGGCGCGAACGCCGAGCTCGACAAGCGTGGCAGCGACAAGGCAGCGCTCGAGCGAGCGCGCAAAGCGTTCGCTGCAATCAATGGTGTGCTCGACATCGTTCCTCGAGGCGCCGAGGATCCCGAGCTTCAGAAATTCGTTGAAGAGAAGCTTGACGAGAGAAAAAAGGCTCGGGCCCAGCGCGATTTTGCGAGAGCAGACGCTATTCGGGACGAGCTCGTTGGAGCGGGTATCGAGATCAAGGATGGTCCGACGGGAACGAGCTGGAAAAAACTGAGCTAAGCCTCGTCTCGCTTCGAACTCCCCACTTTTTCGGTCATAGCCCAATGGCATGAAGACCAACAAGACCGGTG
>JALYJX010000390.1 GCA_030775065.1 Gemmatimonadota bacterium
GAAGAATGCCAGCCGCTCGGGAACTCTTCCTCGCGTGCGCAGAAAATCGGTGACTGCGCCCAGATAGAGCGAGAGGATTACTGCAATGAAGAGGAGGATGAAGACGCCGGAGGTCGACCCCACCATCCAGAGAAGCAGGATGGTGAGGATGACTGTCGTCAGTATCGGGGCGAGTCTTATCCGCCCCGCTATCTCATCGCTCAAGTGGTTGTTTTCTCGTCCGGAATCTCTTCTGCTTCCGGAATCTCCTCTTCCTCAGGTGTTCCTGTGCCGAGCTGTCCGGCGACGTCTGGAGCCGGAGGAGGCAGTAGACCCATCTTCTGCTTGAGTGCCAGAAGCTGCGAATCTGCAGTCGCGTTGCCGGCGCTCGACTCGAGCTGCTTGAAGTCGTGGGCGAGCCGATCGCCGCTGAACTCGCCCTCGATCTCCGCATGAGCGCGGATCTGCCGCTCGTTCTGATCGATCTTCTCTTCCATCCGCGCAAAGGCCTCGAAGGCGGATTTTTCGGAGATCGACGACATTGTCTCCGAAATTCTCTTCTGTGCTTCGGCGCGACGCTGCTTGGCGATGAGCAGGTTCTTCTTGCGGTTGGCTTCCTCGATGTTGTCGTTGAGGCCGCGCAGCGATTCCTTGAGACGGTCGGTCTCCTGCTTGTGCGCTTCCCACGTAAGCTGCATCTGCTGTCCGCGTGACACGTGCTCCCCGCGGCGCATGAGCGCCTGCTTGGCGAGATCGTCGCGGTTCTCCTTCACTGCGAGCATCGCGCGATGCTCCCATTCCTCCGCCTCACGAAGCTCGGAGGCCGTCTGATCCTGAAGACGCTTTTCATCGGCGATGGCGGCAGCAACCTGCTGCTTCGCCTTCACCAGTTGAGAGCGCATGTCGATGATGATCTGATTCAACATCTTCTCAGGCTGTTCTGCCTGAGCGATCAGGTCATTGACGTTGGAGCGAAAGAGACGGGCTAAACGGTCGAAGATGCTCATTGTTTATGTGTGCCTCGAAGTGGCCATCGCCCGCGAAGATACAGAATTCGCAAGGCGATAACCAGTTATATGGTTGCTACTCAGGCGACCTCCGAATCTGGTAGAGCCGCTCCTTGGCCAGGCGCCTTCCCGTGGGCGTTGCCGCGAGGCCGCCGCCGGCGGTTTCACGATACCGCACGTCCATCTCCCGGCCAATCTCTCCCATCACGTCGATCACCTCGTCCACCGGGATGGCAAAGGTAATCCCCGCCATCGCCATTTCGATCCCGGCCAGCGCGATTGCCGAGCCTGTTGCATTGCGAAAAACGCACGGAAGCTCGACAAGTCCACCCAAAGGATCACAGACCAGCCCCAGCATTCCCTGCATCGTCAAAGCTACCGCGTGTCCCACCTGGCCTGGAGCGCCTCCCAGCATTTCGGTGGCGGCACCCGCAGCCATCGCGGCAGCCGCGCCGGTTTCTGCCTGACAACCACCCTCCGCGCCGGAAAGCGATGCCCTTTCGGCGATCACCGCCCCAATCAACCCGGCCGTCGCCAGTCCATCCACCAGCTTTTCCTCGGAAACCGATTTTGCCTTTGCCAGCCCCGTCATTACCGCGGGAAGAATTCCCGCTCCTCCAGCCGTCGGCGCAGCGACTATCACACCCATTGCCGCATTGACTTCCTGAACCGCAAGCGCGCGGGAGAGGATATCGCGAAACGGTGTGTCCGCGAGCGGCCCAGGCGGTCCCGTCCTCAGCTTCGCCGCATCGCCTCCCACCAGACCCGACGCGGATCGCAGATCGCCCGTCAGCCCATCGCCAATCGCACTCCTCATCACTACCAGTGCCCGTGCAAGTACCGCCCTGATCTCCTCGGCCGGTCTTCCCTGATCCCTCGCTTCCTGATCGATCGCCACCTGCGCCAGCGTCTGCTCGCGGGCTTCGGCATCGCGAATCGCGTCAGCAAGCGCGCGGTACATTCAGCCGCCTCCGCCGCTTACACGGTCGAGCCGGCGAGCCCAGCGCACCCAATCCAACCCGTGAATCTCGTCACGTAGTGCGTCGCCCGGCGACTCGTCGCACTCGATCACCATGAATGCATCGCCACCCCGCTCTTTTCGCGTCAGCCGCAGCGTGGCGATGTTGATGTCGTGGTCCGCCAGAATGCCGGTGATTCTGGCGATCGATCCCTTCCTGTCTTCAGCTACGAGTACGATGGTGTGGAAGTTTCCGGTCACCTCCACCGGGTAGCCGTCGATCTCCGTTACGAGCACGCGCCCGGCGCCAAGTGACGACCCCATCATCGTCGCCGTCAGATCGCCCCGCTCCATCTTCATTCGAACGGTATTGGGATGGACGGCGTCGCCGATGCTCGTTTTTTCGAACCGGTAATCGAGACCTTCACGCTCTGCGATCTGAAGGGCTTCGCGAATTCTTTCGTCATCCGGCCGGAATCCAAGAAGTCCAGCGACAAGTGCCTTGTCGGTGCCATGTCCTTCGCCGGTGCGGGCAAATGACCCATGCAGCTCGAGCACGGCTCTCTGGGGGGTTCCACCGACGAGGCCCCGTCCGAGCAGACCGAGCCGGCAGGCGCCCGCGGTGTGCGACGACGAAGGACCCACCATTACAGGTCCGATGATGTCGAGCAGCGAAACCATATCTACCGGTAGCCGGTGCGCGGTAGCCGGTGACGGGTAACCGGAACCCGAATCATCCGACCTTCCGCCGTGCTGGACTCTTGAGAAGCTGGCGCAGGTAGCGGCCCGTATGCGACGCGTTGACGGCTGCCACAGCTTCGGGCGTTCCCGCGGCTACGACGGCACCACCGCGGAATCCGCCCTCGGGCCCGAGGTCTACGATCCAATCGGCGGTCTTGATGACGTCCATGTTGTGCTCGATGACGAGTACGGTGTTGCCTCGATCCACGAGACGGTGGAGAACCTCGAGCAGCATCCTGACATCCTCAAAATGCAGGCCGGTTGTCGGCTCGTCGAGAATGTAGAACGTACGGCCCGTGTCCCGCTTCGAGAGCTCGGTGGCCAGCTTCACGCGCTGCGCCTCACCACCCGATAGCGTCGTGGCACTCTGGCCGAGGTGAATGTAGCCGAGGCCGACGTCGTTGAGCGTGTGGAGCTTCTGATAGATGCGGGGCTGGTTCTCGAAAAACGCGAGCGCGTCCTCGACTGTCAGATCGAGAACATCAGCGATGCTCAGTCCGCGGAAGCGCACCTCCATTGTCTCGCGATTGTACCGTTTGGCCTTGCAGACATCGCAGGGGACGTAGACGTCGGGCAGGAAGTGCATCTCGATCTTGACGAGGCCGTCGCCCTCGCACGCTTCGCAGCGGCCGCCCTTCACGTTGAAGGAGAAGCGCCCCGGACCGTACCCGCGAATCTTCGCCTCCGGCATCTCCGCGAAGAGCTCGCGAATCGGTGTGAACAGTCCTGTGTAGGTAGCCGGATTGGAGCGTGGAGTGCGGCCGATGGGACTCTGATCGATATCGATGACCTTATCGAGGTGCTGAAGACCGCTGATTCGATCGTGCTCACCCGGTATCACGCGTGCGCGATAGAAGTGACGCGCCAGCGAGCGATGAAGAATGTCTTCGATCAGCGTGGATT
>JALYJX010000391.1 GCA_030775065.1 Gemmatimonadota bacterium
GCCCCGCTCATCGAGTCTTCGATCGGCCTCGCAACTTTTCCACGCTCTCTCGGACGAAACCCGCCTCGAGATCGTGGGAATGCTTTGCGACGGGGAGCGGTGCGTGTGCGACCTCATGGGCGCGCTCGACGCTGCACAGTCCCGTTTGTCTTTTCATCTCAAAGTGCTGAAGGACGCCGGCATCGTCACCGACCGACGGCACGGCCGCTGGGTCTACTACTCACTCAGCAAAGAGTCACTCGACGACGCGTCGAGGTTCATCAAGTCCCTCAAAGGTCATCGCAGGCTGGCGGTGATCAGCGACGATGGTTGTTGCCGCTGATTTTTTTTGCTCAAAAACATCAACATTTCTTGATTCATGGAGGGGTTATGAGTGTCACTGAAGCGCAGGATCTGAAGAGCAGCGTGAAGGAGAAGTATGGTCAGGCGGCACTGCGCGCCAGCGAGGGAAAGACCGACGTTTCATGCTGCGGCTCGAGCGCCTGTTGCGGCTCGACGACCGAGACCTGGGATCCCATAACCTCGGACTTGTACGACGAAGCCCAAGCTGCGGGAATCCCGGCCGAAGCGCTGCTCGCGTCGCTCGGATGCGGCAATCCCACCGCACTCGCTGAGCTCGCGGAAGGCGAGACGGTGCTCGACCTGGGGTCGGGCGGCGGAATCGACGTGCTTCTCTCGGCGCGCCGGGTTGGACCGGCCGGCAAGGCGTACGGGCTCGACATGACCGACGAAATGCTCGCTCTCGCCAACGAGAACAAACAGAAAGCAGGAGCCACCAATGTCGAGTTTCTGCGGGGGGAGATCGAGAGCATCCCTCTCCCGGACAACTCGGTGGACGTGATCATCTCCAACTGCGTCATCAATCTCTCAGCTGACAAGCAACGAGTTATCGAGGAAGCATTTCGTGTCCTCAAGCCCGGCGGACGATTCGCTGTGTCGGACGTCGTGGTCCGGGGAGCGGTGCCGGCAGAGGTAAAACGAAACATGGAGCTGTGGGTTGGGTGCATTGCAGGAGCGCTCGAGGAAGACGAGTATCGCCGGTTTCTCAATGCGGCAGGTTTCACGAGCATCGACATCGAGCCGACTCGTGTTTATCGTCTCGATGACGCAGAAGCTCTTCTCGCGGGGTCAGGCCTCGATCCAGCGACGGTCTCGTCCGACATCGACGGTCGCTTCATGAGCGCGTTCATCCGTGCAACGAAGCCGCTTGAAGAGAAGGCCTGCTGCGGCTCGGAGTGCTGCTCCTGAGATGAGGAAACCATGACGAACAGCGCGATGGCCGACGTTCACGTTCGTGCCGCTACAGCGAAGGATCTCGCCGCGGTGGAAGATCTTCTGAGGCAGAGCGACCTCCCGCTCGACGGTGTGAGCGAATCGCTTGCCTCATTCGTCGTGGCCGAGCGTGAGGGAAAAATCGTCGGCGTCGCCGGACTCGAGGAGTGCGGCGATTACGGCCTGCTCCGCTCGGCAGCTGTGACTCCGGAATGGCGCGGCCGGGGCCTCGGACGCACGCTCGTCGAGCGGGTGATTGCCAATGCCGAGTCCAGCGGTCTTCGCGCCCTTTATCTCCTGACGACGACGGCCGAGAAGTACTTCCCGACCTTTGGCTTTCGCGAGACGACACGCGACGGCGTGCCTCTCGCCGTTCAGGCAACAGCGGAGTTCACCGATGCCTGTCCGTCGTCGGCGACGGTGATGAAACTGGCGCTTGGCACCAGACCAGGCTCTGTACAACAGCAATAATGCGATACGCGCTCATCTCCGACATACACGCCAACCTGCCGGCGCTGGAGGCGGTTCTCGATCAAATTCAGCGCGATCCGAGCATCGACGCGACGTACCATCTCGGCGATCTGGTCGGCTACGCTCCATGGCCCGACGAGACTGTGGCGTTGCTTCGGAGTCGCGGAATCGAAGGCATATCCGGGAATTACGACACGACGGTCGCGAGCGACTATAAGCACTGCGGCTGCAAATACGAGGATCCGCGACAGGAAGAGCTCTCGCACGTCAGCTTTGCGTGGACAAAGGAGCACACGTCAGCCGAGACGAAGCAGGCGCTGGGTGTCCTCCCCTTCCGTCTCGACGTAAGACCCAAAGGGGGACATGCCGCCGGGCCGATGCTCGTCCTCGTGCACGGTACACCAACCCTGAATACGGTGTACTGGACCGAGGACAGGCCGGATGCGTTCTGCCTGCAAATGGCTTCGATTGCGGGAGCGAAAAGCGGAGACATGATCGCGTTCGGACATACGCACTTGCCGTGGCACCGAGAGATCGAGGGCATCCATTTCGTGAACGCCGGAACTGTCGGCCGCCCGAAGGACGGCGATTGGCGCGCGGGCTACACTGTCGTCGAGCTGGGTGATGGACCGGTAACCGTCGACTACCTCAGGGTCGAGTACGACGTCGAGACAGCGAAACGGGCGATCGAGGCGAGCGAGCTGCCCAACGATTTCGCGGAGTTCCTGCGCACCGCCAATAGGCCTTAGGCGCGCCGCTCTTAAGGAAGCGACCGCGAAGCGCACGAAGTATGTGTGCTTCGTGGTCGCTTCCGGATCAGTGTCACCTTCGTTCGTGGGTTACTTCGGTTTTTGCATCACCTGACCCATGATGGCGCCGAGCAATCCACCCATCTGCGGCGCCTTTCGCTCGGCATACGCCTGCGCTGACTGAGCATCGCTCCGAAGGTCTGGGCCGACCTGCGCAGGGTCGAGTCCCTGTGAGCTCCTGCGTCGCGCGATCCCGGCGAGAACCAGCGGCACAAGGATCATCATCAGCTGTTTGGCGCGAGGCGAATCGAGACCGCTCGCCTGGCTGACTCCGTCCTCGACGACCTTATCGTTGCTGCCGAGCACGTTGCCGAGAATTCCGCCCAGGCCTCCCCCGCCAAGGATGCTTCCAAGTCCGCCGAGGACTCCGCCTGAGGAACCACTGCCGGAGGAATCACTCCCGGGAATGAGGCCGCCCAGGCCACCGAGCGCTGCGCCGTAATTGTCCGACTCGGCTGCCATCGCCGCTGCATTTGCCGGGTCATCGGCACGCCCTGCCATTCCGCCGAGTACAACGGGCAGCGCGCCGGCGATGGCGTGACGGGTTGTGGCCTCATCCATTCCAAGCTGCTGGCCGATCTGACCAATGGTGTCGGGTGTCAGCTGCTGCCGTACTGTGTCGAGAATGCCGCTCATTGCCGTTGTCTCTGTGAAGGGTTGTCGGTAGGGTCGATTACGCGGTACACGAGCGAGATTCGGGCCATGGGAGCCGCTGTCTGACTGCCGCGACAAAGACAGAACCCTTTCGGGAAATCGTGTGTCCATATCTACGACAGCACTCGTACTTGCGAAGTACGAGACCTCTCGTATATTGTGATTGAAGGCACCTTCAGGAGACAGCGCGGATGACCCCCAGCACGCCCATTCCCTCCAATTCGGAGCTCGAGATTCTCCACGTGCTCTGGCGGAAAGGTCCCCAGACGGTTCGCGAGATACATCCCGCTCTGCGGCGAAAGCGCGACATCGGATACACCACCGTGCTGAAGACTCTCCAGGTAATGGCGGAGAAGGGACTTGTTGAGCGCGATGAGAC
>JALYJX010000392.1 GCA_030775065.1 Gemmatimonadota bacterium
AACGGGATTAGGTGGCCATCGCGTATGTCGACACGTCCTGTCTGATATCGATCGAATTCGGCGAAGCGAATTCCGCTGCCGTCTCGAAACGACTGAATTCATTCGACGAGCTGATCTCCTCAAATCTTCTCGAAGCCGAGTTTCTTGCGGCCTTTACCCGTTACGCCCGAGAGTCTGATCGCAGCAATCTCGCCAGGATTAGATGGGTCTATCCTGATCGCGCCCTTCAACCGGAGATCACCAAGGTTCTGGCCGAGGGCTATGTCCGTGGCGCTGACTGCTGGCACCTGGCGAATGCGCTGTATTTGGCCGCGCAAGAGCCATCGTCGATCTCGTTCCTGACTCTCGATACTCGACAAAGAACCATCGCGCGAGCGCTCGGCTTCGGAGTGTAGTCGCAGAGCACGAGCTCTCGGCTATTTCTCTGGCGTGCCGTAGGCTGTCGTCCCACATTCTGACGCATGACCACCCCCGCGGAACGACTCGGAACGGCATTGTCGGACCGCTACCGCATCGAGCGCGAGCTCGGACAAGGCGGGATGGCGACCGTCTATCTCGCCGAGGACATCCGGCATCACCGCAAGGTAGCGGTGAAGGTTCTTAAGGAAGATCTCTCTGCGTCCGTCGGCGCGACGCGATTCCTCCGCGAGATCGAGATCGCGGCGCAGCTCCAGCATCCGAATATTCTGCCTCTGCTCGACTCGGGAGAAGTCGCTGGCCTTCTATACTATGTCATGCCGTACGTTGACGGCCAATCGCTCCGACAGCGACTGGCGCGAGAACACGAGCTCCCGATCGGCGAAGCGGTGAAGATTCTCATCGAGATCGTGGATGCGCTGGCTCACGCGCACACCCGCGGCGTTGTGCATCGCGACATCAAGCCGGACAACGTGATGCTCACTGGCCGCCACGCACTCGTGGCAGATTTCGGCGTCGCGCGCGCGGTCAGTGAAGCCACCGGCGCCAACACCCTCACGTCGATGGGAGTCGCTCTCGGAACGCCGACCTACATGGCGCCCGAGCAGGCCGTCGCCGATCCCAACATCGATCACCGCGCCGACATCTATGCGGTGGGCGTGATGGGTTACGAGCTGCTCGCGGGACGGCCGCCCTTCAGCGGAACCACTCCGCAGCAGATCCTGGCCGCGCAGGTCACCGAGAAGCCGGATCCTGTGTCCAAACACCGGCCGGGTGTTTCGCCAGCACTCGAGCAGACGATCATGCGCTGTCTCGAGAAGCGGCCGGCGGACCGGTGGCAGAGCGCCGAGGAGCTGCTCGGTGCGCTCGAGCCGCTGGCCACACCGAGCGGAGGTACTGCGCCGACTGCGGCTCGAATGCCGGCAGCAGCGAAGCCCCACCGCCGGACGGCGTTCATCGCCGGTGGAGCCCTGGTCGCCGCTGTCCTGGCCGCCGGCGCATACGCTCTCTCGCGTAGCTCCGCACCTTCAATGGCGCTCGGTCGATCGACGCAGATCACTTCCCATCCGGGGCTGGAGATCCACCCCGCCATATCGCCGGACGGAAAGCTCGTCGCATACGCAGCGGGAAACGCCAGTCGGATGAGGGTGTTCATTCGTCCGGTATCAGGTGGGAGGACTATCCCTCTGTCGGACGATTCATCGAGTGTCGAATCGCAGCCGCGCTGGTCTCCGGACGGAAATCAACTGCTCTTTCTCTCTCGGGGCGGTGTATCCGTGGCACCGGCACTTGGTGGATCAGCGCGTGCCGTGATAGAGCCGGGCCAGAGGGGAGTGATTTCCGCCGATTGGTCGCCCGACGCCAGCTCGATCGCCTTCGTGCGGGGGGATTCGGTCTTTACCGTCGGCCATAAGGGAGACGCGCCGAGGCTGATCGCTGTGGATCACGGCATCAACTCGTGCGCCTGGTACAACTCCAATCGTTGGCTTGCCTGCGTCAGAGGAAATCACCAATACGCTGAAGTGGGCAACTTTTTCGGGAACCACGCCCAGAGCGCGATCATGCTCGTCTCACTGACAGACGGAGCACTGTCGGAGATAACCACCCCTGAATCTCTGAACGCGGCGCCATTCTGGGCACCCGGGGGATCGCTGCTCTATTTCGTCTCGGACCGGGACGGGCCGCGCGACATCTACGCCGTCGAGATAGGATCCGGAGGAAAACCGCGCACGAAACCGTCACGCGTAACGGCTGGGCTGGAAGTGCAGACACTCTCGCTCTCTGCAAACGGCGGGCAGCTCGCCTATTCCGTGTATTCCGCCAGGGCCAACATATGGTCGATCCCGATTCCGGCTGCGGGAGCGGTGAACTCTCGCGCGGCGACTCCAGTCACCACGGGGAACCAGGAGATCGAGGGCATGCACACATCGCGCGACGGGCGGTGGCTGCTCTATGACTCGGACGTGCGCGGGAGATCGAACATCTACCGGATTCCGATCGGCGGAGGGGAGCCTGAGCAACTGACCAACGAGCCGTTCGACGTGTTCGCGGCAGAACTGTCTCCCGACGGCAGCGCGATCGCGTATCACTCGTTTCGCACAGGAAAACGCCAGATCGAGGTGAAGCCGCTCAACGGCGGTCCCGTTGAACGCGTGACCACATGGCACGTGGATCTAACGCGCGTATCCTGGTCACCTGACGGACGCCTTCTCGCCTTCCGCGAGTGGGCACCACCTTACCGCGCCTACGTCACGCACCGAATCGCGGCGGGACGCTGGGCTGAACCAGTCTACATCGGCATCGCAAGATACCTTCGCTGGTCTCAAGACCAGCGCTTCCTCCTCTCGACAAGCGTCGATCCGGATGGTGGTTCGAGTCAGGGAATCGCTCTGATTCCGGCCGATCCTCGTGACTCGAGCGCGCGACGGGTTCTGTACAGGGCTGGACCGAACGACCCCGGCCCGGAAAGCCCCGAATCCACGCCTGATGGGAAGTCCATCATTTTCAAGACACACGATGCTGCCGGGCAGGCGGGCTTCTGGTCCCTTCCGTCCTCTGGCGGGACTCCGCGACAGTTGATTCGCTTCACCGACTCCGACCGGCAGTCGAACCGTGTTGAATTTGCGACGGATGGCAAGCGAATCTTCTTCACGATCGACGAGAAGCAGAGTGATGTTCATGTGGCCGAACTGGTGAAGCGATGAGCGCAGTCATGGAGCGCCTTGCGGCTGCCCTCGCCGATCGCTACCGGATCGAGCGCGAGCTGGGCCAGGGCGGAATGGCGACCGTCTATCTCGCGGACGACATCCGGCACGGGCGCAGGGTCGCAATCAAGATCGTCCATCCTGAGCTCGCCGCGGTGATCGGCGCCGAGCGGTTTCTCGCGGAGATTCATGTAACGGCGGCACTCCAGCATCCGCACATCCTGCCGTTGTTCGATTCGGGACAAGCCGAAGGTCAGCTGTTCTACGTGATGCCCTTCGTCGAAGGCGAATCGCTGCGCGGGCGGTTGAACCGGGAGCGCCAGCTTCCGATCGACGACGCCGTGCGACTTACACGCGAAGTCGCGAGCGCCCTCGACTATGCCCACCGACATGGTGTCATCCACCGCGACATCAAGCCCGAGAATATTCTCATCCACGACGGTCAGGCGG
>JALYJX010000393.1 GCA_030775065.1 Gemmatimonadota bacterium
GGTGCTGCTGGTCCGACAGGTGCTGCTGGTCCGACAGGTGCTGCTGGTCCGACAGGTGCTGCAGGCGGGCTGTCAGCGGGAACGGTTACGGTGCGAAGCGGCACCCCCGCCACAGGGACTACTAGCGGTCAGCTAGTAACAGCAACAGTAGCCTGTCTCGCTGGAGAGAGGGCTACCGGCGGCGGGCACACGTTCATCGACGCCGCGCCTGACGATAATTTTGTCAAAGAGACGGTGCTCTTCATTAGCAGGCCAGAACCCGCTGCCGGCAGCCCGACTGGTTGGTTCACGCAGTCGAAGACCATAGGTGGCGGCACCTACACTTTGACCGCCTACGCAGTCTGCGTCGCGACGATTTAGCAACTATCGATTTACCGATGGATTGATGCGCTACGCGCCGCCCCCCAGCCTCTTCGGCTGGGGGGCGGTTTTCTTTTGACTTGCCGTACTGGACTCCTACATCAAACGGGCGCGCTGCATGCCTTCACGGGCATGCTCGGCGGAAACACCCGCTCAAGCCGTTGGTAATGGACGGCGGGTGGGTGGTGTGGAGGTATGGAGCCGTAAGGCTCCTACCTACCCGATTCGTGGGTGTCGCGCTTGACCGCCGAGGGCGCTCGACCCGGTCAGCCGATGACGGCGATCTGGCCGCCTGTTGACGTGCTGCCACGCCCCCTTGGCGAGGGATCGAAGAACTCGACGAGGTACAGTGCTGCCCGCGCAACGGGAACCGTTGTGCGGCTTCTCGAATATCCTCTCAGATGGTCAAGGATTCCGCAATAGCCGTGCTGCAGCCGTGTTTATCGTCGCCTGGTCCTTTGTCTCCTGGGCCATCTTCAGCACCTTCTGCCACAGCGGTCGCGCCTCGGCCGGTTTGCCTTCGCGATCGAGCGCCGCCGCGAGCTGATAGGTGGCGCCGTAGTGAGCCGGGTTACGGTTGAGGAGCTCGCGGAACCGCGCATTTGCTGCACCGGGATCGTTCTTCGTGTAAAGGAGATAAAGTCCGTTATTCATCAGCTGCGTGTCAGTCAGCCCGCCAGGCGGCACCGACAGTCGCTGCTGTGCCGTAGCTTCGGACTTTGTGTCCTTTGCCTGCTGTGCCATCGGCAGGAACGCTTCCCAAGCCGACTTTGCGTCGGCCACTCTGCCTGCTGAATCGAGAGCAACCGCCAGTTGATAGTGCGCCCCGTAATGCCCCGGGTTTCGCTTTATCAATTCCGCAAAGGCCGATGCCGCCGCGTTCGGGTCCTTCTTCGTGTACAGGAGGGCCGTTCCGCTGTCCATCAGCGCCTTCTCGGTGTCGGAGCCGGCGTTGACCGCGGCCGAGACCGTATCAGCCGGCGCCTTGTCCGAGGCGGCCGGGCGATTGCACGCAACCCCGATGACGGCGATCGCGGCAACGCAGTGGAGAGCGGTACGGGAAAGCGAAGGCAAGCGGACCATCGAGACCTCGGAGCGGCTGGAGTGATGCGAAGGGTGCTGAGACTGAGCGGCTGGGGAACTGATGGTCCGATACCCCGGATGCCGTAAATTCAAGACCGAAGCCGCGTTACATTTTAACCGACCGTGGGTCCATGCGGTAGTCGGCGACGCGGCGGCAGTCCTCGCCCATCCATGATCAATACCGTCAAACTCCTTGCATGAGAACCGCTTCAAATAAGCCCAATTCATCGGCAAGTAAATACCAGTCACTCAAATCAAAGGCAGCGGCCGAGCCATTCTCTCGATGGCTCTTCGTGGGCGCCGCCCTCGCGGCTGTCCTCGTCTTTCTTGGCGCGTACTCCAATTCCATTCACAACGGATTTCACTTCGACGACATGCACGTCATCGTCGACAATCTCTTCATCCGCGACCTCGGCAACATTCCCCGTTTCTTTGCGGATGCTCAGACGTCGAGCTCCCTGCCCGCCAATTCGATGTACAGGCCGCTCGTCCTCGCCACAGCGGCGGTGGACTACCAACTGGGCGGCGGACTCGACCCATTCTGGTTCCACGTCACTCAGCTGACACTGATGCTCGCTACTGGAGTGATGCTCTTTTTGTTGTACGTGCGCCTCTTCGCATCTGCGGAGACGAGCGTGATTCACAGGTGGATGGCCCTGTTCGCCGCTACGCTCTACTGTGTCCACACTGCAAATACCGAGACCGTCAACTACATCGTGACACGCTCGGAGCTTCTGGCGGGAGCCGGCGTGCTCGGCGCGTTCATGGTTTACATCTACGCCCCGGGCTCGAGGCGATTCTATCTCTATCTCCTGCCGCTGATCGTCGGCGTTCTCGGCAAGACTCCGGCGGTGATGTTCGCGCCACTTCTTCTGGTGTACATGCTGCTCATCGAGGAGCAGCTCTCTCTCCCCGAAATATTCAGCAGGCGTGCGTGGCCGCGGGTTCGGCCGGTGCTTCTGCGCGCCGCTCCCGTTTTCGTGGTCGGGGTAGTCTTGTTCCTGCTGGTCGAAGGAATGAATCCAGCCACCGTGAATTACGGCGGAGTAGGCCGGATGCAGTACTTCACGACGCAGACGTGGGTCTGGCTCCATTACTTCCGACAGTTCTTCATTCCGACCGGCCTCTCGGCCGACACCGACCTGAAGGCGTTCACCACGTGGGTCGATCCCCGTGTTTTCGCGGGGCTGCTGTTTCTTGCGGTGTCGCTCGCTGCGATCTGGCGTACATCGCGTACGCGCGAGCTGCGCCCGGTGGCTTTCGGAATTGCCTGGTTCTGGATCGCGCTCTTCCCGTCGTCGTCGATCTTCCCACTGGCCGAAGTCACCAACGATCACCGTGCGTTCTTCCCCTACATGGGCCTCACGCCGGCGGTCGCGTGGTGGATCGCTGTGCGGTTGCGCTCCATCGCGGGCTCCGTTGAGTCCCGGCGCCGTGTTGCGATTCTCGCGGGTGCCGCAGGTATCATCGTCATTGGGGCTTTCGCGGTCGGCACGTACATGAGAAATCGCGTATGGCTGAACGATGAGACGCTATGGGCGGACGTCGTGAAAAAAAGCCCGAACAACGGCCGGGGCCTGATGAACTATGGACTCACCCAGATGGCGGTTGGACGCTACCCGATAGCAAAGGATTATTTCACCCGTGCCTCAGTGCTCAATCCCAATTACCCACTGGTCTACGTGAACCTCGGGATCGTCACCGACGCAATGGGCGACACCGCGAACGCAGAACCCCTGTTCAAGCGCGCGCTCGAGATCGAGCCTAACTACGTCGGCGGCCATTTTTTCTATGCACGCTGGCTGATTCGGCGCGGAAGAGCGGCCGAGGCGATACCGCTTCTGGCGCGCGCGATCTCGCTGAGTCCGGCAGATCTTACCTCGCGACAGTATTTGCTCGAGCTGTACGCCGCCACGGGAGACACAGCCAATCTCGCGACACTCGTCCGTGAAACGCTCGCCTTCGTTCCGAACGATTCCACTGCCCGTGAATACTCCAGCATTCTGAGCGGATCGCCCCCAGGCACGAGCGCTGAATGGTTTCAACGAGGTCTGGAGCGCACGCGCGCAGGCCGTCATGCGCCCGCGGCGGCGGCCTACCGCGCGGCCCTCAAGCTCGGCTCG
>JALYJX010000394.1 GCA_030775065.1 Gemmatimonadota bacterium
ACATCATCGTGCTCCGCCACCTCGGCGACATTGCCCGGCAGCGGGGTGAAGTCGCAGAGGCGCGGAGCTGGTATTCACGCGCGCTGGATGGCGATCCTCATGATGCGGAGGTCGCTGCCTATCTCGCCGAGCTCACCGAGCCGCTGACGGCTGCGCCGCAGGCGCAACCGGAATCGCCACCGGAAGAGGCTTCGCGGGAGATCGAACCCGCCGAGCCCCCGATACAGCATGAGGCTGGTGCCGAGGCGCTCGCTCGAGCTCAGCTGGAAAGCGCGAATGAGGAGGCTGAAGCTCTCACCGGTGCGGAGTCGGAAGGACTCGCCGCAGAATCGACCGACGCACAAGCGGTGACCGAGCCGGAGCCGGCACTCGCCAACGCGGATACGAACGAGACAGGAGTGCGCGACGACTCCCTTGTCTCGCCGTACGCGCGCGAAATGGATTTCGCGGCGCCGTCCGAGATGAAATGGGATCTCAACGAGAGCCCATACTTGGAGCTCGTGGAATCCTCAGCTTCGGATGACGCCTGGGACTCTGTCAGGGGTGAAACGGCGGACGCGCCGGAGGCCGGTGTCCCACCCTTGGCGGACGAGAAAGACGAAGTCCCGACTTCGTCGGAAACCCCGGCTGGCGAAGGAAGCTCGCGCGCTCCCGCAAGCGATTCGGATACCGCTCAGATTTCGCCGGACGCGGAGGCGCCGGCTGAGCCGCACGTACGCAGGACGCCGTCGCGCGCCGCGACCCCTGTGACCGAAAGCGCTCCGATCGTGACCCGCACGCTGGCTGAGCTTTACCTGCAGCAGGGCTACATCGAGCCGGCGCTGGAGATTTACCGGCAGCTTGCCGATCAGGAGCCGCTCGACGCAGGGCTTCAGGCACGTATCGAGGAATTGTCGAGCGAGGGAGCATCGGGGCCTCCGGCCGGGGAAGACGTCGGTCCCGCTGCCGCCGCCCCGTCCCCCGAGGCCGCAAAAGATGGTGCAACGCCCGAGATGGTTCCGGCGGCCACCGCAGCCGTGAATGCGGAACGCATCGAGGACGGGGATTCCAGAAGTGAGACCGAGCCGTCTGACGAACTGTGGGATTCAGCCGACTCATGGGGTGATTGGCCGTTCACCGACGTGCAGGATCGCGAAGAGATTTTCGGCCTGTCGGAGAATATCGCGGAACCGGAGCCGTCTTACTCGAAACCGCCTGTTACCGTGCGCGAGTTTTTTGCGACACTCGGTGCTGCGCCCCCGGCGTCGGGCGACGAGAACGAAACGCCCGAGACACCGGAGCTTGTCGGCGCGATAAACGAACCCGAGCGCTCCGAAGTAACCGGCGCGCAGGAAGTGTATCCCATCGCAGACGATGCGTTCGCGAATCTCTTTGCCGGGGTTCCCGTCGACTCCGAAGACAGTCGCGCCGCCGCTGTGCTGAGCGGGGCTGTTGCGCACGGAGCGCCATTCTCAACACCGCTTACCACTCCGGTCGCGCCGCTTCCGCGGGATGTCCCGGCGAATCGCCAGAGCGGTGACCCGGTGGAGGAATCAGAGGAGGACATTCGGCGGTTTCGTGAATGGCTCGACGGTCTGGCAGAGTCGTGAGAATTGCGGTCATCAACGGACCGAACCTCAACCTTCTGGGACAGCGCGAGCCGGCGATCTACGGAACCACCACGCTTTCCGAGATCGAAACGAGACTTCGCGAAGTCGCGCGCGAACTGGATGTCGCGCTCAGCTTCGCCCAGTTCAACGGGGAAGGCGACATCATCGACGCTATTCACGCGTTGAAGGGTTCCGCGGACGGCGCACTGGTCAACGCCGGCGCCTACAGTCACACGAGTCTTGCGATCCACGACGCTCTGACCAGCGTCGCGATTCCTTTTGCGGAAGTCCATCTCACTAACATCTACGCGCGTGAGCCGGAGCGACGCCATTCGGTGCTCGCGGACGCAGCCGTCGCGATCATTGCAGGCTTCGGCGCGATGAGCTATGAGCTGGCTTTGCGCGGGCTCGTGAACAAGCTCTCCGCGTGACTCAGCCACACGCGCGCCGTCGCGACGCTTTGCGGGACCGTCTCGTCGCCGAAAAGATCGACGGACTGCTTCTGAGCTCCCTTCCGAACATCCGGTACCTCACGGGCTTTTCGGGAACCAGCGCGCTGCTGCTCGTCACGGCCGCGGACATGGTGTTCATCACGGACTTCCGGTACGAGACGCAGGTGGCGGACGAAATTGGGGACTTTGCCGAGGTTTTGATCGAGCAGACGAGCCTGTGGACGGGCTTGTGGGATCGCCTGCCGCGGCAGCAAACCGTCGAAGTCGTCGGGTTCGAGTCCGCGCACCTCGTGCACCGCGACTTTCAGCGGCTCCTTAACGAGGGCTCGCGCTGGCAGTGGCGGGCGCAGGTGGGACTCGTGGAGGATCTCCGTGAGTCGAAGGATGCCGACGAGGTGGCGCTGATCGCCGAGGCGGGCCGGATCGCGACAAAGGCGCTATCCCGGGTGATTCCGATGATTCATCCGGGACTCTCCGAGCTCGAGGTGGCCGGCATCCTCGAGAAAGCTCTGCGTGACGAAGGAAGTGAGGAGGCACCGTTTCCTCCAATCGTTGCATCGGGCCCAAGAACCGCGCTCCCGCACGCCCGCGCTTCACGCAGAGTCATCGAGCGAGGAGATTTCGTGCTGCTCGATTTTGGCGCGCAGTTCGGGGGCTATTGCTCGGATGTGACGCGTACGCTTGTCGTTGGCGCGGCGAGCCCGGAGCAGCGTGAAGTCTACGAGATAGTGCGCGAGGCGAATCGAATCGCCTCGTCGTCGGTGAGGGCAGGGATGACCGGCATGGCTGCCGACACGCTCGCGAGGAGCTACATTGAGCGGCGCGGCCACGGAGCGGCGTTTGGTCACGGCCTCGGTCACGGACTGGGCCTTGAAGTGCACGAAGCGCCGCGACTGGCGCGAACCGCTGAATCGGCGCTCAAGGTCGGCGCTGTTGTAACAATCGAGCCAGGAATTTACCGCGCGGGGTGGGGAGGCGTCCGTATTGAGGACGACGTTCACCTCTCGGCCGCGGGACCAATGATCCTCACGGATTTTTCCCGTGAGCTACTAGAGGTAGCATGAGACACCTCAATCGTAGACTGCGCGGCACTGCTGGTGGGCGGGATGGGACGCTTACGGCGCGGCTGGCGGCATGATCGACCTGCGCTTCGTCAAGAAGCTGGTCGACATGATCGACGGCTCATCCGTCGACTCGATCGAGATTTCGTCCGACAAGGGGATGAGGATTCGCGTCTCCAAGAATTCGAGTCAGCGGGCAACGGTTCAGGTCGCCGCTCCGATGCAGCTGCCGCAGGTGGTTGCGGCCGCAGCTGCACCGGTACCGGCGCCCGGAAGCGACCAGGCGACGCCGGCCGAGCTGGCAGCTCGGACGGAGAAGCCGAAAGCGAGATATCTGGAGGTGAAGTCGCCGATGGTCGGCACCTACTACAGCGCACCAGAGCCAGGCGCGAAGCCCTACCTGGCGATCGGTGACCGCATATCGAAGGGCCAGATACTCTG
>JALYJX010000395.1 GCA_030775065.1 Gemmatimonadota bacterium
GTGGCGCGCGTGGTGGCTTGGGGACCTGATCGGGGCTCTGGTGGTCGCGCCGGTGATACTCGTGTGGTCGGCGCGGGTCGGGAGCGCGGACCGCGAACGGTGGCTCGAGGCCGGTGCGCTTGGAATTTCGATAGTAGCCGTGAGCTTCGTGGTGTTTCGATCGTCCGCCGCCGCGAGCCAGGGTGTGTTCAGCGACGCATACCTTTTCTTCCCTCTGTTGATGTGGGCGGCAGTGCGATTCGGCCAGCGCGGGTCCGTCATGACTGCCTTCATCATTTCAATCATCGCCGTGTGGGGGACAGTTCTTGGTCGCGGTCCCTTCGTCGAGGCGGACCTGCATCGCAGCCTGTTCGAGCTTCAGACTTTCCTGGCGGTGACGGCCGCGACGTTTCTCATTCTCGGAGCCAGCGTCTCGGAGCGTGGTGAAGCAGTTGAACGCCTCAATGCGGCAATTTCCGGCGAGGAGCAGATCGTCGCTGAGCGCGACGCCGCACACAGGAGGTTACTCGCTGTTCTCGAGCAGACACCGCTGGCCATCGGAATTGCCGAAGCGCCCAGCGGCCGCTTCCTCTTTCTCAACGACGAGTTCGAGCGAATAACCGGCATGCGACCGTCCCTCAGCAGGGCGGCAGATCCCGAGGGCGGGGACTGGGAGGGTTACCGTGCTGACGGCAGGAACGTCCGCGCCGAAGAATTGCCGCTCGTGCGTGCGCTGAGGCACGGGGAGGTCGTCCGCAACGAAGTGATCCGCATTGAGCGGCACGATGGAAGAACTGTCGAGCTCATGACCAACGCGGCGCCGGTGAAGGATGCCGACGGCAGGATCGTCGCGGCGGTCACCATCTTCTGGGACGTCACTGCTCAGCGCAAAGCAGAGGAAGAGCTGCGTCGGGCACACGAGGCTGAGGCGCACGCGAATCGCGCAAAGTCGGAGTTCCTCGCCGTGATGAGCCATGAGCTGCGAACGCCCCTCAACGCTATTGGCGGTCACATTCAGCTGATGGAGATGGAGGTGCACGGCCCGATCAGTGAGCCGCAGCGGGACGCGCTCGGGCGCGTGCAACGGAGCCAGCGCCATTTGCTGGCGCTCATAAACGACGTGCTGAATCTCGCGAGGATAGAGACAGGCCACGTAGCCTATGAGCTGAGTGATGTCCCATTGGAGGCCGCCGTTGCCGAAGTGAAGGCGATGGTGGAGCCGCTGCTTTCCGCAAATCGCCTGCACTGCGAGCTCGCTGGATCTCCGTATGCGCCCGATCCACCAATCGTCGTCCGCGCAGATCGCGAGAAGCTGCAGCAAATTCTCTTCAATCTTCTCAGCAACGCGATCAAATTCACTCCGGCGGGCGGGCGAATTACGGTCGAGGCCGTGGGTGTAGACGGGGAGCCAACGGCCTCCGTCAACGTGACCGACAGCGGCAGCGGGATTCCCGCCGCTAAGCTGGAAAGCATCTTCGAGCCGTTCGTACAGCTCGGCGGTCGGCCGGCCAGCTTCGCCGGCGGTCTGGGCCTGGGCCTCTCGATCAGCCGCGACCTTGCGCGCGGGATGGGAGGAGACCTCAAGGCGACCAGCGTCCCCGGCAGCGGCGCGACCTTTACCCTCTCGCTCCCGCGTGCGTGACGAATCCCGCAGGGAAGACGACAGCCATCATCGACGTTCACAATCATTTCTATCCGCCGGAGTACCTCGACGCGCTTCGCAGCGGCGACAGCGTCGTCAGGATCACCATCGATGCGGAAGGAAATCCCTGCCTGCACTACCCCGGCGACTACAACGTCGCCGTTCCCGGCCATCGGGACATCGTGTACCGCCAGCGGGTGCTGGAGCGAGAAGGTATCGACACTCAGGTAATCACGCTCACCACGCCGGGCACGCACGTCGAGCCTCCGGACCGCGCCGTTCGACTCGCCCGGCTGGTGAATGATGCTTTCGCGAAGATTGTGCGTGAGCGGGGCTCGCGCTTTTCTGCGCTCGCGACACTGCCGCTCTGCGACCCGGCTGCGTCGGTGATCGAGCTCAGGCGGGCGATGACCGATCTCACTCTGCCTGGTGCAATGCTTTTCAGCAACGTGAACGGTATTGCGCTGACCGATTGGCGGTTCGAGCCGCTCTACGAGGAAGCGGATCACCTGGGGGCCGTTCTTCACATTCATCCCACTGATCCAGTCGGTGTCGAGGCGATGAACGACTACTGGCTGATGCCGCTCGTCGGGTTTCTCTTCGACACGACGCTCGCGGCAGCCAAGCTTGTCTTTGCCGGCGTGCCGGAGCGCTACCCGCGTATCAGATGGGTCTTGAGCCATCTTGGCGGGGCGATTCCCTATCTGGCCGAGCGTCTCGACCGCGGCTGGAGCGCATTTCCCGATTGCCGCGCGCACATCTCCGAGCCGCCGAGCTCCTATCTGCGTCGGTTTTATTTCGACACGGTGAACTTCGATGTGAATGCATTACGGCTGGCGGTCGACTTTGCCGGCGCGGGTCAGATTCTCGCGGGCAGCGATTACCCGCACCAGATCGGTAGCATCATCACGATGAAGGAGAGCCTCGCCGCGCTTCGCGTTTCCGATGCCGAGCGCGCGCTGATTCTGGGAGGAAATGCCCGCGCGCTGTACGAGCTACAGTAAACAGCAACTCAACTTGCGAAGGTTTCACACGCTTTGGGATCCCCGGAATCGAAGCCCCGACGGAACCACTGCGCGCGCTGTGCCGCCGAGCCGTGCGTGAAGTTATCGACGTTGATCCGGCCAGTGGTCCGCTGCTGAATGCGATCGTCACCCACCGCCGACGCAGCTGTCAACGCCTCGTTCACGTCTCCTTCATGGAGAAGCTGCCGCTGATTGGTCGAGTGTGCCCAGACACCGGCGAAGCAATCGGCCTGCAGCTCAATTCTGACTGACAGCTGGTTCGCAATGTCGGGCCTCGACTGCTGCTCCCGACGCACTTGCTCGTCGACGCCCAGCACATGTTGAACATGATGGCCGAGCTCGTGGGCAAGGACGTACGCCTGCGCAAAGTCGCCCGATGCGCCGTACCGCTTTTGCAGCTCGTCATAAAAGCCGAGGTCTATGTACACCTTTTCATCGAGCGGACAGTAGAACGGCCCCATCGCCGACTGCCCCGTTCCGCATGCCGACGAAGTCGAGTTCCTGAACAGCACGAGAGTCGCCGGACTGTACTGAGCGTTGTATTTCGGGAGTATCTGCGCCCATGTTTTCTGCACGTCGTCGAGAACCATTGACACGAATTGAACCTGCGGCTCTTCGCGGGCAGAATCCGCGGCGCTCATCGGCGTGTTGCCCGCCACGCCCGGCTCGACACCGAGGTCCTGAAAGAGATTCCTGCCGGTGAGGAGGCTGAGAGCGAGGACAACGACCGTCCCGCCAATCCCAAGCCCGCGACCGAGTCCACCGCCCGATCTGCGGTCTTCCAGGTTTCGACTCCGTCCGCCAGGCGTCCATTTCATCGCGTGTGCCCTCGGTAAATGAAACGACCGTACAATCGGAGAGAGAAAGCAAGAACCTCGCCTATGC
>JALYJX010000396.1 GCA_030775065.1 Gemmatimonadota bacterium
GATAAGCGCCAACCAGTACGGCTGGCTGGCCATCATCGGCGGCTTTATGGTCGTCGGTTGGATCGCCACCACGATGGCGTCGCAAGCCAAACCCAGCGTCGCGTACCTCGGCCTCGCGCTGGAGGTGGTCATCCAGGCGCTGATCTTCTCCCCGATGCTGTATATGGCGCACGAGTATTACCCAGGCGTCCTGCCGCAAGCCACGATCCTCACGGGCCTCATCTTCGGAGGGCTTACGCTCTACGTTTTTCTTACCAAGAAGGACTTTTCGTTCCTGGGCCCGGCGCTTATGGTGATCGGCTTGGGCGCGGTGGGCGTTATTGTGATGAGCGTGATTTTCGGCTGGAACCTGGGTGCGTGGTTCAGCCTGATCATGATCGTGTTCGCCAGCGCGGTGATCCTTTACACGACTTCGAAAGTGCTGCACAAGTACACGAGCACGCAATACGTTGCGGCTGCCTTGGAGATCTTCGCCGCTGTCGCTTTGCTGTTCTGGTATGTGCTGCGGCTGTTTATGGATCGTCGGTAGACGGTTTCGGAGTGCCCGTCGCCAACGCGGCGGGCACTTTTTTTAAAAGAATCTTTAAGAAAGTTGTTTGACTTTTGGGCTTTGAAATGACGTTACTTCTGCAAACAAAAAATGCAGGAGGAACCATTGCAAGAACAAAAAACAAGACTTGCGCGTGGCGGCGGCTGTGCTCGGGACCCCGAACGCGAGTCTGTTCGGCGCTAAACCGTGCGCGCATTAGGCTAACTGAACGTTAACTCTCCACCACGTCGTCTTTTAATATAACGCGACTGGACTGTTCCCGTCGCAAGGAGAGAACCGTGAAAGCATTCAATAGAGGACTCATCCTAACGGCAGCAATCATCACTCCTACATTTGCCATCGCGGGAGGCTCGTGGGAGGAAACCTTCGACCACAATAATCCCGCGCTGTACACAAACATGAACGGCCAGCCGGACAATCTTACGATCACCGGCGGCGTCGCCCGATTCAGCGGCGCGGGTGGCGCATACTACGCACGACAGGATCTGTTGATTCAGTTGACGGTTGAAGATTATTCGGTCATAGACGCTACGGCCCCTGAACCGGAACCCTTTACCGGAACTGTGGGCGTCGGCTGGTTTTCACCCACGCTCAACCAAGGAATCAGTGTCCTTGGCGACTTCGAAGCGGAGACACGATATCTCGTCAGACACGACGGCTGGAACTCCAGCGTAGTCCTGGCGTTCGATAGTAAGTTCCCCTTCGGCAAACTCTTTCTTATGCACTTCGGAGGAGGCAATTGGGGCACGTACGGAACCGGAGCTCAGTCGATTGAGCCCGAAGAAGATATGTTCTTCTTCATGTACGGAAGTGAGCTATCCGGCCCGGGTCAGCTAGACACCGTCTTTGCGGCCGCCGCGACACCTGAGCCGTCCAGCATTGCCGCCCTCGGCGTCGGCGCTGCGACTTTGCTTCTGTTGCGAAGGCGCAGGCAACCATCGCCCTGAAAGATCGCAACATACCCAGGCGGCGGCAAAGCTCCAGCCGCAAGGAGAAAACAATGAAAGCATTCGCAAGAGGACTCACCCTCGCATCGGCAATCTTCGCGGGCTCATCGGCCATGGGAGAATGGTACGAAGACTTCGAGCACAATAATCCCGCGCTCTACACCAACATGAACGGTCAGCCGGATAATCTAACGATTACCGGAGGCAGAGCGCGATTCAGCGGAGCGGGCGGCGCATACTACGCTCGTCAGGACTTCATGATCCATTTCGACGGTATTACTGGCCAAGGAGTCCTCGGTGCTAGGCAACATTGGGCGGGCCCGTTCACCGGGACTGCCGGGGTCGGCTTTTTTTCGCCGTCGCTGAACCTAGGGATAAGCTACCATGCTAACTTCGAAACAAACGCTAGAACCGTTTTCGAACATCAGGGCTGGAACTCGACCCAAGTGTTGGCGTCCGGGGTTGCCGAGCCTGGTTACGAGGAGAACCTTTATATTCACTATGGGCCATTTGTGAACTGGTATTTCTCAACTGGAAAGCACGGTTTCAATGTTCAATGGCTCGAGCCTGAGGAAGATATGTTTTTCTTCATGTATGGCAGTAGCCTATCGGGCCCCGGCGAGTTGGACTGGGCCATAAACGGCTGGGTACCCGAGCCATCCGGCATCGCCGCCCTCGGCATCGGCGCGGCAACTTTGCTTCTGTTTCGAAGGCGCAGTAAACCTGCCCGCTAAGTACTGAGTAGGCACCAAATCAATCCGAATGAAGACCGCGTTCCTTGTGCTGACATTCTTGGTGTTGCCCCTTCACTTATTGAGTATGCCAAAGAACTTCCTGGGTCTAGGAGCGAAGGGTCGGCCACTCTACCCGGCGATGTGTTTTACCGCAGCACTTGCACCAGTGATGGTCGATTCCGACTTGGCATACAAGGTTGGGGTCCTGCATGGAAGTCCCGCGCCCTATGCATACAGGGTTCTCTTTTTGTGTCTCCGGTAGAGCTTTTGGTGCTTCCGGTAGCCTACCGATAGCTCGTCCAGTGCTACCGATTGCTCGTCTAGTGCTACCGATTGCTCATCTAGTGCTACCGATAGGTCGTCTAGCTCTACCGATAGCTCGTCTAGTGCTACCGATAGGTCGTCAAGCTCGACCGAGAGCGCGTCTAGAACTACCGATGGCACGGCGAGGGGTGCCGATGGGGTGAAAGCGGTAGGACGAAAGTCCCGATGTTGAAGCAACCGGCGCCGGGGCCATTTCCTCTTCTTTATAATTGCGAACGGAGGTTAGAAACCTCCAAGGAGAAGAAGAAATGCCTATTTCTGGAGTCGGCAGCTGGCTGCCCACAATCGACGAATTCATTGCTCACTGGACCGCGGTCAATGCCGCGCTCGCACCGGGGGCGCTTACCCTTTCGGATGGATACGAACTGCCAAACGGCGGTGGCAACCCGAACATTACAGATGACAGGGCCGCCGTCGACGATGCGATCGGGGACGTTC
This sequence comes from Gemmatimonadota bacterium, assembly GCA_030775065.1. Lineage (GTDB taxonomy): Bacteria > Gemmatimonadota > Gemmatimonadetes > Gemmatimonadales > Gemmatimonadaceae > UBA4720. Next base: position 2,994 of record JALYJX010000396.1, read on the forward strand.
AGAGTCAGTTGAACCTGCTCTCGAATGCGAGAGGCGTTCGCGATTTGGCGCGTGTTGCGCTGAACCCGCGTTTCTTGCAGTTTAGAAATGCCATCGGCGCCTACCTGCACAATTCGCAGTATCTGCAGTCGATCCCGCCGACGCCGCAGTTCGATCAATCTCCGGGGGATTGGCGCGATGCGATGGACGATATGGTCCATCTTTGGGGCGTGATCAACACAAATACTCCGGCCATTCCCGGGTTTACGCCGCCTTTGCTTTTGGCGGCAGGCTACACGCTGGCGACGTTTACAACGGATGCCGCGGCGTTGAACACTGCGTTTATCACGGTTTCGTCGTTAGACCAAGATGCCCAGCAATCGCGTGAGCATAGGGATGCGGTTTTCGCTCCGGTTTACGAGCGGCTACGGCAGTATCGTTTGGCGGTGCAGGCAACTTTTGGGCCGGAGCATGAGCTGATCGCCACGCTTCCGGCGCTGACTCCGGCTGCGGGGCATACTCCCGATCCTGTTAGTCTAAGCGGAATATGGGAT
>JALYJX010000397.1 GCA_030775065.1 Gemmatimonadota bacterium
GCGCAGGCCTGCACATGGCGATACCGCTCTCGCCGCACACGTTCTCGCTGCAGGTGACGAACACTCTCGTGTCCACACTGCAGGGTTTGTCGCGTGGCATCGAGGGAAGGCGTTACGGATTCGAGTTTACGATTCCCCTTACACTGCGCCGGTATTTCGGCCGTCGTGAAGAACAGTCGGCTGGCGATTCAGCGTCGGCTGCAGCGGCGGCGGATTCGGCTGCGGCTGTCGCGGCGTTGAACACCGACACCACGACCGTCGCCGTGAGGCCGACTCCAGCTCCCGCACCGGCGAGTAATGTGCCGACCATCGTGCCTCCGACCGCGCCCGCGTCGCCGCCAGGGTCAACGCCCGCGCGTCGCGCCGCGAGTACCGTTCGCACTGGCATCAGGAACCTCAACTATCTCCAGTCGCGGCTGGAAGTCACCGTGGGGACGACGGTCGAGTGGAAGAACAATGATCCTCTTCCTCACACTGTGACTGCGGCTGACAAGAGCTTCAACTCAGGACTCATCCAGTCCGGGAAAACCTACAGTCGCACCTTCACGAAGGCTGGCACTTACAACTTCTTCTGCACGCCGCACCCGTTCATGAAAGGGCTGATTGTAGTGAAGGCTCAGTGAGCGCCAGCGTATGGGTACCGTGTGACGCTGGTCAGGCGATAATGGCCTTTGCGAGAAATGGCGCGACCATTTTGACATTTACGAGTAGGAACCTTGCGGCCCGGCCTGAGATTGACTACATACTGCGCCGGTCACTAATACACGTGGCTGCGTCTGCTGTGGGGAGACTCTGACCGAGGAGGCGGGTCCAGTAAAGCGATGAAGCCTTCCCGCCTCGCGCTCGCCGTGCTCGCCGCTCTCTCGGCGAGCGCCCCGGCACTACCGGCTCAGACTATCGAGGCGGTTCGTATCATCGGTAGCTCACCCCGTCTCGACGGGCGCCTCACCGAGGAGATGTGGCGCACCGCTCCCGCGGCGCAGGGTTTTCTTCAGCGGGAGCCGAGCGAAGGCGCGCCGGCATTGGATCGTACGGAGGTTCGATTCGCGTACGACGAGAACGCGCTCTGGATCGGGGCGAGGATGTACAGCCGAAGCCCCCGTGACATTCGCGCGCTGATAACACGCAGGGATCGCGAGGGAAGCTCGGAGCAGCTCATCGTTTCGCTCGACACACACCTGGACAAGCGCACTGCGTACACGTTCGCGGTGACCCCAGCCGGCGTCCGCATAGACTATTTCCATAACGGCGACTTCGAGGACCAGCGCAACTACGACTACGACCCGGTGTGGGAGGCGGAGACCGCCATCGATTCGGCCGGGTGGACGGCGGAGATCCGGATACCGTTCACGCAGCTCCGGTTCAACCCCCGTGACATTCAGGAGTGGGGAGTCAACCTGACGCGCAGGGTGCCGGCGCGGAACGAGCAGAGCTACTGGGTTCTCGTCAAGCGAAATGAAACCGGATGGTCGTCGCGCATGGCCGCGCTGACAGGAATTCGCGGCATCCGCCCTACGCGCCGCATCGAGCTGCTGCCGTACGTCGCGGCCGATTCCCGGTTCATCAGGGTCACCGACCCTGCCGATCCGTTCGCCGAGGAGTACGCGACTGGGTTCCGCGCGGGCGGCGACGTCAAGATGGGGATCGGCCCGAACCTGACGCTCGACGCGACCATCAATCCCGATTTCGGGCAGGTCGAAGCCGATCCGGCCGAAGTGAACCTGTCGGCATACGAGACGTTCTTCTCTGAGCGCAGGCCGTTCTTTGTCGAGGGGCGGCAGCTGTTCGGGGGGCAGGGATTCTATTACACGCGCCGCATCGGCGCGCCCCCGCCGGGTCGCGCGGATGCGGACTACCAGGAACGCATCGGCAATACGACAATCCTCGGCGCTGCCAAGCTCACCGGCCGGCTGCCGTCGGGGTTGTCAATCGGGGCGCTCGCAGCTCTGACGGACGAGGAGGAAGTTTCGACGTATGATCTGGCCTCGGCGACTTTTGGAAAAGCGGTCGTCGCCCCGCGCACGGGGTACGCGGTGGCCAGCGTCCAGCAGGAGTTCGGGCGGACGCGATCAACGGTCACCGGAACGGTGACGATGGTGCAGCGCGGCCTCCAGGAGGGGACTCCCCTCGCCGAGCTCCTGGCGGAGTCGGCCTACACGGCGAGCTTCAACACTCGGCTCAGATGGGCGGGAGGAATGTACACCGCAGGCGCGTACGTCGGCGCCACACACGTGCGCGGGGACTCCGTGGCGATTCTCCGACAGCAGCGCTCGTCGCGCCGGTTCTGGCAGCGCCCCGACGCATCACACGTGAGCGTCAATCCGTCGCGTGTCAGTCTCACGGGCACCGAGATGGGCATCAATCATGGCAAGGTTTCCGGCAAGCACTGGCTGTATAATGCTGGCTACTATCAGGAATCTCCCGGCCTCGAGCCAAACGATATCGGCGCTTACGGGAGCGTGGACGATCGGGGCGGATTCGCGCGGTTGACGTATCGCGAGAATACACCCAAGGGATGGTATCGGTCGTACTCGATCACGGCTGGTACCGAATCGGAATGGAATTTCGGAGGCGCCCGGACGTACTCGGAGCACTGGACATCCGCCAATGCGACCCTGTCGAATTTCTGGCGGGTGAGCGCGTATGCCGACTATGAGCCGCGATCGGTCTCCGACGCACTCACTCGCGGCGGGCCTCTCATGGGAAGGCCATCCAACCAGGCGGGCGAAATCGAGCTGCAGAGTCAGTCGGGCGCACGCAATGAATGGGAGATCGCGCTCGGCGCATTGAACGACGAAGCCGGGGGGTGGAGCCGAGTCATCCGGCTTAGTCTCTCATACCGGCCGGGCCCGCAGTGGGAGCTGCGTCTCGGTCCAAGGTGGAGTCGGGGGGAGTCGTCGCGGCAGTACGTGAGATTCGTCGACGGCGGACCCGCGGCCACGTTCGGACGGCGCTACGTATTCGCCCACGTGGATCAGAGCGAGATCGTGGCCAGCCTGCGTCTCAACTATACGTTCACTCCGCGGCTCACTCTCGAGAGCTACCTCGAGCCGTTCGCGGCCAGCGGCACTTACCACAGCTTCGGCGAGCTGCGCGAGGCCGAGGGTCTTGAGCTGAGAGTCTACGGCACAGACGGCACAACCATCACGCGGAATGCGGGGGAATCGCACCAGGTCACGGCCGACGGCCAGACGTTCACGATCTCCGACCCCGACTTCAACGTCCGTTCGTTCCGCAGCAACGCCGTTCTGCGCTGGGAATGGCGCCCGGGCAGCACGATGTTCGTGGTGTGGCAGCAGGACAAGAGCGCGAATCGCGAGCTGGGCATCGTACGACCCGGCGACATCTTCGACGCATTTCGGGCGAAGGGTGACACCTTCCTCGCCGTGAAGGTGAGCTACTGGATCCCGCTGAAGTAACTCAACAAATGCGAAAATCGAGATACCGCCATCCTCTCTTGCGGCGGTAGTTTGAGAGGAGCTGCGCCCGTAGCTCAATTGGATAGAGCATCTGACTTCG
>JALYJX010000398.1 GCA_030775065.1 Gemmatimonadota bacterium
CTTATGATCTCCGTCGTACTGCACGTGTGAGTCGCCGGGCGTGAAGTAATACTTCTCGTAGAACAGCGGGTCGTCGGGAATGTGCATCTTCCGGTACACGCCGAGCAGTGAGCCGTCAGCATCTACCACGGCTGCCGAATTCCGGTAGACACCCGCAGCCTGCCTCTCGAAGATCGGCACGATCACTACGATCTCCAACTCCTTCGCGAGCGACTGCATCCGCTCGACCGTCGGCCCCGGGATCGGCTCCGCAAGATCGAACCGCTCGCACTTTTCAGCTTTGCAGAAATAGGGAGAATTGAAGAGCTCCTGCAGGCAGACTATCTGCGCGCCGCGGCCCGCAGCTTCGCGTATCCGCGCGACTGCGTGCTCGAGATTCCAGGCCGCGTCGGCGGTCACCGATTCCTGGATGAGGCCGACAGTGAATGGCGTGGTCATTGAAGTGAAAGGTGATAGGTTTATCGGAGCGCAGGAAGTGGCTGCGCAACGCGGCCGACGCACCCCTTTCTCTCTCTATCAGCATGACGGAAAACGACTCCGACCAGCACGAGTCCGACCAACACTCAGTGGGCGAGACACCCGGCATCAGTGCCGGCGGCGAGCGCCGCTCCCGCCGCAGCGCTGTGCATACGAACGCATTCCGCGCCATCAAGGCACGTCACTCGGGCGATCGAAGCCGAATGGAGATTTTCGCAAGCAGCCTGACCGAGATTGCGAGCAGCACCGGCTTCTTCTTCTTCCACGTCTTTGCCTTCTCCGCGTGGATACTGTGGAACCTCGGGTTATTTGGGCTTCCGCAATTCGACCCGTTCCCCTATGGGCTGTTGACGATGATCGTGTCTCTCGAGGCGATCTTCCTCTCGATATTCGTCCTGATGAGCCAGAGTCGGGAGTCCGCAATCGGCGAGCTGCGGGAAGAGCTCACGCTACAGGTGAACCTGCGCATCGAAGAAGAGGTTACCAAGACCCTGCACCTCGTTGCCGGCCTCTACACGAGACTCGGCCACACGATGGGGGAGGATCCCGAGCTGCGCGAGATGCTGCGTCCGCTGGACCCCGAGCAGATCGAGCACGACGTTACGGAGCAGATCGAGGAGGCAATACCCCGCCTGCATTTCAAGAAGAAAACCAATCAGGCCTAGGCGGACACCAGCTGGCGCAGCACGTATGGCAGAATCCCGCCGTGTCTGTAGTAGCTCATCTCCTCCGGTGTATCGATCCGCGAAACAGCGCTGAAGGTCTTCACTGTTCCATCGTCCGCCTTCGCTCTCACCGTGAGCTTGGCCTTCGGACGCATGTCGTCGGAGAGCCCCAGAATCTCGAACTTTTCGAAACCGGTGATTCCGAGCGTCACGCGCGTTTCGCCATCCACGAACTCGAGGGGCAGCACGCCCATACCCACCAGATTCGAGCGGTGAATTCTCTCGAATGACTCGGCGATAACGGCCCGGACGCCGAGCAGCAGTGTGCCCTTCGCCGCCCAATCGCGCGACGAGCCGGTGCCGTACTCCTTGCCCGCGATTATCACCAGCGGCACCCCCTGACGCTGGTACTCCATCGACGCATCGTAGATCGACGATGCTTCGCCTCCGGGAGTCGTCGTTGTCCACCCTCCCTCGGTTTCCGGCGCGAGCTCGTTTCTGAGCCTGATGTTGGCGAACGTGCCGCGCATCATCACTTCGTGATTGCCCCGTCGCGCGCCGTAGGAGTTGAAATCGACGGTCTTCACTCCCTGCGCGATGAGCCATTTACCAGCCGGGCTGGCGGCGGGAATCGAGCCGGCCGGAGAGATGTGATCCGTGGTAATCGAATCGCCGACCATTGCCAGCGCGCGAGCCCCCGTTATCGGTCTCACTCCCGGCGGCGTGAGCGTCATTCCGTCGAAGAACGGCGGATTCTTCACATACGTCGAGGCTTCGTCCCAGGCATAGAGATCGCCCTCCGCGACGGGGAGCGAGCGCCAGCTGTCGTCACCGTGAAAGACATTGGCGTACTGGTCGCGAAACATCTCCGCTTTCACCGAGCGGAGAATCTCCTCCTCGACTTCCTGTGGTGCAGGCCAGAGATCCCGCAGAAAAACGGGCCCGTTGGTTCCGATGCCGAGCGGCTCGGTGTTGAAGTCGATGTCCATCCTGCCGGCGAGTGCATACGCAACGACGAGCGGCGGTGACGCCAGATAGTTGAAGCGCGTGAGTGGGTTGATTCGTCCCTCGAAGTTTCTGTTTCCCGAGAGGACCGCGGCAACGACGAGCTTGTGCTCCTCGACGGCATCCGCAATCGGCTGCGGCAAGGGTCCGGAGTTGCCGATGCACGTGGTGCACCCATACCCTACGACGTTGAAGCCGAGCTTGTCGAGATCGTCCATCACGTCCGCTTTGCGGAAGTAGTCGGTGACCACCTTCGACCCCGGCGCCAGACTGGTCTTTACCCAGGGCTTGCTCGAGAGTCCCGCGGCAACTGCGTTCCGCGCGAGGAGTCCGGCCGCGAGCATCACACTCGGGTTCGATGTGTTCGTGCAGCTCGTGATCGCGGCGATGACCACCGCACCGTGACGCAGCCCGAACGACTCGCCGTTCATCGTCACCTGTACGGCCGACTGCTCGCCGGCCTGCTCCTCGTGACTTGCGGCAATCACCGTATGCGAAAGCTGTGGCGAAGCGGCGACGGACATTGCCTGTCGCGCTGCCGCGGCCGCCGCGAGCGTTCCGGTCCGATCGAGGTCAGCGTGCAGTGCTTCGCGAAACATGGTCTTCGCGTGCTTGAGCGGCACTCGGTCCTGCGGCCGCTTCGGCCCCGCGAGGCTCGGCTCGATGCTGCCGAGGTCGAGCTGAAGCGTATCGGAAAAAACCGGATCGGGGGTATCGTCCGTGCGATACAATCCCTGGGCTTTTGTGTACGCCTCGACGAGCATTGCCTGCTGCTCGTCGCGCCCGGTGAAGCGCAGGTACTTCACTGTTTCCGCGTCGACAGGGAAGAAACCCATCGTGGCGCCGTATTCGGGCGACATATTGCCGATTGTCGCGCGATCGGCCAGCGAGAGTGACGACAATCCGGCGCCGTAGAACTCGACGAACTTGCCGACGACTTTCTTCTTGCGGAGCTGCTCGGTGACGGTGAGAACGAGATCGGTTGCCGTTGCGCCGGGCGGCAGCTTGCCGTGAAGCTTGAATCCCACGACTTCGGGAATCAGCATCGATACTGGCTGTCCGAGCATTGCGGCTTCCGCCTCGATTCCCCCAACGCCCCAGCCCAGCACGCCGAGCCCGTTGATCATCGTCGTGTGGGAGTCGGTGCCGACGAGGGAATCGGGGTACGCGAGCGTCTCGCCGTTCTCTTCCTGTGTGAAAACCGTCTTTGCGAGGTACTCCAGGTTTATCTGATGAACGATGCCCGTGCCCGGCGGAACTACACGGAAATTCCGAAATGAACCCTGGCCCCAGCGGAGGAACGCGTAACGCTCCTTGTTGCGGTCGAACTCCTTTCCGGTATTGATGAGATAGGCCGCTTC
>JALYJX010000399.1 GCA_030775065.1 Gemmatimonadota bacterium
TGCAGGAACCATTCGCATGATGGAGACACCCGTCTCGGTGAATCCCTGTCTTATCGCCGCCTGAATGGGCGCGGCTCCCCGCAGCGCCGGCAGCAGCGACGCATGGATGTTCAACGTCCCGAGCTCTGGCAGATCGATCAGCTTCTTCGGCAGGATGTTGCCGTAGGCGACGACGATCGAGATGTCCGGCTTCATCACCGCCAGCAATTCCGCGAATTCCGCGCTCCGCAGCGTCGCCGGCTGGAAGCATGGAATTCTTTCCTCTACCGCGATCTGCTTGACGGGCGGGGGCGTCTGTTCCCGGGATCGCCCCTGCGGCTTATCAGGCTGAGTAACAACTCCTGCCACGTCGAACCCTTCGCCGATAAGCGCGCGCAAAGGCGCCGCTGCAAACTCGGGGGTCCCCCAGAAGAGGACACGCATCTACAGCTCGCCTTCGCTGTGGTGAGGCGTGTGTTTCTCGAGGATCACCCGCCGGATGTAGCCTGGATACTGTCCCTTGATGCCGTCCCATTTGGCGAGAGCCGCTCGCCGCTTCAGCACGCTCAGGTAATCGAGGAAAAGCTTTCCGTGCAGGTGATCGATCTCGTGCTGGAGGCAGCGCGCGAGCAATTCGGTCCCGACGACTTCGATCTCTTCGCCGTTCTCGTTCAGCGCGGTCACAGTGACGATGCTGGCGCGCTCGACCTCCCCGAACAATTCGGGGATCGAGAGGCAGCCTTCCTCTCCGCGGATGCTGCCCTGGCGCAGCGTGATTTCTGGGTTGATCAGCGCGTACTTCGCTCCCTCGACGTCCATTACCGTCACACGCTCGCTGCGCCCCACCTGCGGGGCCGCGAGTCCTATGCCCTCGGCGGCGTACATCGTGTCGAACATGTCGTTGATGAGCGCGCGAACTTCATCGGTCACTCTCCCGACAACCGCCGTCTCCTTTCTGAGTGCGGGGTCGCCGAGCACGCGGATGTCGAGGATGCTCACCCCTCGGCTGCGGGCTGAGTCTCACGCTTGATTATTCGCGCGATCTTGCCGCGCTCGATCAGCAGTCGCGACTCCCCCGACTTGATGGTGATGCGATCCTCGAGCGAAGGCGCCGTCGAGCCGCCGTCGGCCTTCGGCGTTTCCCTGATGTGGATGATTTCACCGATCACTCCACCGGCGGTGACGACCTCGTCACCCTTTTTTACGGTGCGGATGAGAGCGTCATGCTCTTTCCGCTGCTTCGACTGGGGGCGAATCAGAATGAAATAGAAGATGGCGAAGATTGCGCCATACATGAAAATGGGGCCGAGCATGCCGCTTCCCGGGGACTGAAGCAGAGCCAGTGTGGCGAAAGTGATTGTCATAGGGCGGGTGCCTTGGAGTTGTAACGGGAGAGCCAGTCGCGGCTCCACGCGTCCAGATTACCGGCGGCAATCTCGCGCCTCGCGGCGCGGGCCAGTGAGAGCAGGAAATGTACATTGTGCAGGGAGAGCAGGCGGATGCCGAGTATCTCGTCGCTCACGAAGAGATGCCGAATGTACGCTCGGCTGAAGCGACTGCAGGCGACGCAATCGCAGCTCTCGTCGAGAGGCAGGGGGTCGTTGCGGTATTCCGCCCGCTTGATGTTGAGGCGGCCGGAGATCGTGAAGACGGTTCCGTTTCGTCCCATGCGTGTCGGGGCGACGCAGTCGAACATGTCGACTCCGCGGTGGATGCTCTCGATCAGGTCAGCGGGGAACCCGACACCCATGAGGTAGCGCGGCCGTGCGCGAGGCAGCGTCTCGTTGACGACGTCGAGCATCTCGTACATCGCGGGCTTCTCCTCGCCGACCGAGAGCCCCCCAATTCCGAAGCCCCGCCAGTCGTGCATTGTGGCGAGAGCAGCGGCCGCGTCTCTTCGAAGGGCGGCGTGAATGCCGCCCTGGACGATGGGGAACAATGCCTGCTGCTCGCCGTCGCCGTCGCCGCTGTCGCCGTCGCCCGCCTGCCCGCCGCCGTCGCCGCCTGCCTGCCCATTGTTAGAGGATTTGATGAATTCCGCAAGACACCGTGCCGCCCAGCGAATGCTGCGCTCGCTCGCATCCCGTGCCAACGGCTCGTCCGATTGTCCGGGTATCACGTGATCGAACTGCATGATGACATCAGCGCCCAGATTTCTTTGAATTCCGACAGTGGTTTCGGGAGTGAAGAAGCGGCGCGAGCCGTCGAGGTGGCTCTGAAACTCCACTCCTTCTTCGGTGATTTTTCGCAAGGTCGCGAGCGAGAAAACCTGGAAGCCTCCCGAGTCGCTTAGAATGGGCCCGTCCCAGTGCATGAAGCGATGGAGTCCGCCCATTTCCCTGACGAGATCGTCGCCCGGCCTGAGATGGAGATGATAAGCGTTGGCGAGAATCATCCGCGCGCCCATCGCGCTCAGCTCGTGCGGGTCGAGTGCCTTCACCGTCGCGAGAGTGCCCACTGGCATGAATGCCGGAGTCTCCACGTCGCCGTGCGGAGTCCTGAACACTCCGCTCCGCGCCGCGCCCGACTCGGATTCGATGTTGAAGCTGAAGCTCGGCACCCTCAGATGATCGCCATTGCGTCGCCGTAGGAATAGAAGCGGTACCCGTTCTCGATCGCCGTGCGGTAAGCTGTCATGGTCAGCTCGTAACCGGCGAACGCCGCGACGAGCATGATGAGCGTCGACCGCGGCAGATGAAAGTTGGTGATGAGACGATCGACGGTGCGAAAGCGATAAGGGGGGCGGATGAAAATGCGCGTTTCGCCGCTTCGCTCCCTGAATGTCCCATCAGGTTGAACGGCTGTCTCCAGTACGCGTACCGAGGTGGTGCCGACCGCCCAGATGCTCCCTCCGCTTTTACGCACGTCGTTCAATGTTGCCGCGGCTCGCGCGGGAAGCGTGAAGGTCTCCTCGTGCATGACGTGCTCCGCCGGATCCTCGACCTCGACGGGCTTGAACGTTCCTGCGCCGACGTGCAGGAGCACGTCGGCCCGTTTCACACCGCGTTGCTCCAGCGCCGCGAGCGTCTCGCCGGTGAAGTGGAGGCCGGCGGTGGGAGCGGCGACCGAGCCTGACTCGTCGGCGTATACGGTCTGGTAGCGATCGACGTCGGTGGCCTCGTCAGGGCGGTAAATGTACGGCGGCAGCGGAGTGTGACCGTAGCGCTCGAGAGCGTCGTCGACTGGCAGAGTGGAGCGGAGGCGAACGATGCGGGTGCGCCGCTCGGTCGATTCGAGAATCTCCACTTCCAGATCGGGGCTCACGTGCACGCGGCGTCCGGGCTTGAGCTTCCCGCCGGGGTGCACCATCGCCTCGTACCTGCCGTCGCCGAGGGCTTTCAGCAGCAGCAATTCAGCCGGAGCGCCGGAGTCGCGCGTGCCCAGCAGGCGGGCGCGGTAGACTCTCGTCGTGTTGAGAACGATTGCATCGTTTGGCGGGATGAGGCTCGGGAGATCCCTGAACGTTGCGTGCTCGATTGTTCCGGAGTCGCGCTGGAGGATCATCAGCCGGCTCGCGTCGCGTTGAGC
>JALYJX010000400.1 GCA_030775065.1 Gemmatimonadota bacterium
ACGCGCTTCTCTCCGATCGCCCCGACGAGCGACGCGAGCTGTTCGAGGAAGCCGCCGGAATCGGACTTTATCGGGACCGCAAGCGCACAGCCGAGAGACGTCTTGAGGAGACGACGGTCGATCTTTCGCGCATCGACGATCTCATCTCCGAGGTGCAGACGCAGGTCCGCTCCCTCGCGCGGCAGCGCCGGCGCGCCGAGCGTCACGCCGAAATCGTGACTCGCCGCTTCACTGTCGAGATCGCCCTGGCTGCGAGAGAGATGGACGCCTGGCGTGATGAGCTCGCACGCCTCGAGACACGCGTTCGCGAGCTGAGGTCGGAAGTGCCCGCGGCGGAAGAAGCAATGGCCGCTGCCGAAGCTGCACGCGATTCCGCCCACGGTGCGCGGGCAGCAGCTGAAGCCAGGCGCAACGAGCTCGCGCGGCTTGTCGCCGAGCAGGCGGCGAGCACACAGCAGCTGCGCGGCGAAATCGCTGTAGCCGAAGAGCGACAGCGCAACGCCCTTTCCCGGAGAGAGCGGGCCGAGCAGGAGCGGCGTGAAGGCGATACGACCGTCGAAAAAGTCAGCGACGATCTCGACCAGGCGGTGACCCACCGCACGCAGCTCGAAGCAGAGATGGCCCTCGCCCAGAGCTCGCTGACGGCGCAGGTTGCCGAGGAGGAAAGCGTTCGAGCAACACTCGCGGCGGCGAGGGCAGCAGTGGAGACCGCAGACAAGGGCGCGCGCGAGATGCGCGAGCGGGCGCATCGGCACGCACTCGACAAGCAGGCGGCAGAACGCGAGCTGCAGGAGCTGCAGACGCGGCGCGCGGCGCTGTTGGACGAGAAATCGCAGCTCGCCGATTCGGAGGGTGCGGTTCGCCGCGAGATGCGTGATGCCGAACAAGGACTCGCCGCGAGCCGGGAGAAAACGTCAACCGCAAACGCTGCTCTCGCTGCAGGACTGGGCACCCTGCGCGCCGCGCGCGAAGAGGATTCGGCGACGCGGTCCGCGCTCCTTCGCGCGGAGGAGGCCCACACGGCGCTCGAAGGAAAGGTAAACGCCCTGGAGGCGCTCGAGCGCGAGCGGGTTGGTCTCGCACCAGCGGCTGCGCGCCTGCTGGACGAGCGGAGCCGGTTTGGCGAGGGCGCCATCATCGGTCCGTTAAGCGACTTCATCAGCGCCGATTCCGATTCCGCTGCAGTGATCGAGCGTTATCTCGGGCCGATTGTCCACGCGGTTCTCGTCAGGGATCGCGAGGCGAGCGACGCCGTGCGCGCGTGGCACGCGACGACCAATCCGGGTCCGCTGCTACTCCTTCCTCTTGACGCGCGGATGGGCGGCGACCGCCCGGACGAGGCCGACGCAGACAACGGATTGTCGGCGATTGTGCGCGCCGAATCTGTCGCATCCGGCTGGGTGCGGGCGTTGCTGGGACGGGTCACATCCGTGGAAAGCGGAACCGCGTTCGTCGACGCGCGCGGAGCAATCTGGCTGCCTGCGCAATTTACGGGACCTGGTCCGCTCCGGCGTCGAGCGGAAGTCGGCGATTCGCGACAGCAGCTCGACGAAGCAATCACGGTCAGAGAGCGCGCACGTGCCGCAGCAGATTCAGCGCGCTCGGCGCTGGAGTCCGCCGAGCGCGCAGCTGCTCTCGCACAGGAGGCGTCAACCGTAGCCTCGCGTGAAGTCGGCGAATACGAGGACCTTTTCACTGGAGTGAGCCGGCGACACCATCGCGCACTCCGCGAGGTAACGGAGGCTGACACCCTTCTCGAGCGTGTCTCGGCCCGCGAGAATGCGCTGTCCGAGACCGTAGCCCTCGTCGACCGTGCCAGTAGTGAGCTGCAAAACGCAATCGCGGGGCACGAAGTGGCTGTCAACGAGGCGCGCCGCCTGCTTTCCGAAACGGAGTCGCGACAGGACGAGGCGCGCGATCGTCGCACAGCGAGTCAGGTAGCCTACGCTCAGGCGCAGGCGCGGCTGCAGGTCGCGGCGGACCGCGAGCGGCATCTCCGCGAGGAGTTCGTCAGCGCCGCCTCGCGTCTTGAATCACTGCAGTCGGAGTTGTCGACACTGTCCGTTGCGGATCAGCAGCTAGCCGAGCAGCTCGCCGGCTGGCAGATGGACCTCGAGACGCGGCAGGCAACGCTGGAGGATGCGGAAACGCGGCTTTCCAATGCCGAGCATTCGGTCCGTACCTCAGACGAGGCGCTGGAGCGCGCGGAGCATGAGCTCACCGAAGCAAGGCAGCGCTTCACCGCAATGAGCGAAGAGCTCCACGGCGCCGAGCTGCGCTACACCGAGCTTTCGGGACGGCGCAACGCCATTCGCGAGCGCCTCGAGGCGGAGTGGCGGCGCCCGCTCGAGTCTCTGCTCGAAACTTCGGAGGAGCTGGAGCTTGATGACGAGAGCCTGCGCGCCGAGGCGCTCTCGCTCCGGGATCAGCTCGATGCGCTCGGGCCGGTGAATCCACTCGCCATCGAGGAGCACGAAGAGGAGCAGAAACGCCTCGAGTTCCTCATTGCTCAGCGTGCCGATCTCACCTCCGCCCGGTTGTCTCTGCAGCAGGCGATTCGTGAAATCGACACGACGGCGCGTGAGCTTTTCGCAACGACGTTCGTTCAGATACGCGAGAACTTCCGCAAGATCTTCATGACGCTGTTCGGCGGCGGCGAGTGCGATTTGCGGCTGGAGGATCCGGAGAGTCCCCTCGAGGGGGACATCGAGATTCACGCCGCGCCGCGGGGCAAGCGCACCCAGCGAATTCACCTGCTTTCGAGCGGCGAGCGGGCGCTTGTTGCGCTTTCTCTTCTGTTCGGGATTTTCCTCACGAAGCCGAGCCCGTTCTGTCTTCTCGACGAAGTCGACGCGCCACTCGATGACGCGAACATCGGGCGGTTCGTGAGAATGTTGAACGAATTCAAGACGAACACGCAGTTCATAGTGATCACCCACAACCCGCGCACGACCACCGAGGCCGCCGATGCCGTTTACGGCGTAACGATGCAGGAGCCCGGAGTATCGTCGCTGGTCAGCGTCCACATGCGGGGACCAGCAGTCGATGACGCGATTGCCGGGACGGTGCCATCACCGCAGCCAGTCACGGCGCTGAGCGCTTAACGAAATGCTGGTTGTAATGGAGCATGGCGCATCCACCGCGGATGTGGATCGCGTCGTCGCGGTCGTTGTGGAGATGGGGTACGAGGCCCGGCCCATGCCCGGTGCGCAGCGCACCGCCGTCGGGATTGTCGGTAACGATGGGCGAATAGACGCATCGCGCCTCGCGGCGCTGCCGGGCGTCGTACAGATCATTCACGTTACTCAGCCGTACAAACAGGTATCGCGTGAGTGGCGCAGCGAAGACACGATCGTCACGATCGCGCCGGGTGTCTCGTTCGGGGGCGAGGATGTGCCGATCATCGCCGGCCCCTGCTCCGTCGAGTCCGAGGAGCAGATCGTCGCGTCCGCGCGTCTCGTTAGGGAAGCAGGCGGAAGCGCGCTGAGGGGC
>JALYJX010000401.1 GCA_030775065.1 Gemmatimonadota bacterium
TGCCTGGTCTCGACCCGCGTGATTACGAGGCGGTCCTTCGTCCGAGTCATCCCTACATATAGTAGTCGCCGCGCTTCCTCGATCTCATCCCGCGTCGGGCCATCCACCTGGTAGCCGCCAGGAAGTTCGGCGTCTTCCGCGCCAACTATGTAGACACGCGAGAATTGCAGTCCCTTGGTGGAGTGCAGAGTCAGGAGATTCACGCGCCTTGAATCGGGTTCATCAGGATCGTATTTCGACAGTACCGCGCGTTCGAGGAACGCGTCGATTTGCGCCTGTCTCGGTCCGTCCGGTATCTGCTCTATCAACCGGCGCAGTCTGAGCATCGTTCCGGGATAGCGCTCGTATGGACTCTTCTCGCTTCGGATCTTTTCCATCAGCATTGCCCCGCCGAGTCGTTCGATCGCTTCATCCATGGTGATGATCGACTCATCGCCGGCCCGCTCACGCTCATACGCTTCGAGGCCGGTACTTCGCCGGAAGAATGGGAAGACGCGAGCGAGCTCGAGGAATAGTCGCGCCTCTTCGCAAAGCGAACCTTCGTCACAGAGGGCGAGAGCCAGGCTGAGGTGCTCGAGATGGTTGACGAGAGCCGTCTTGCGTGCCCTGGAACGCTTTGCCTCGTCCAGCTTGACGAAAACGTGGGCCAGCGTGCGGGCATCGCTCTCCGCTCGATGACTCTGGCCGCCGTCAATGCCGAACTGTTGGGCGAGATCCGAGAGCCGGCGGCTGGTTCGATACAGATCGCGGGCCAGCGGCAGCGTGTCGTACGTGCATAGATCGAATCTCTGGCCGCTCGCGTTGCACATTCGACGCATGATCCAGAAGTCGTACTCGTAGCCGTTGTGGGCGACAATCACATCTTCCCCGCAAAATGCGCGGAATTGCGGCCACACTGCCTCGAAGGGCAAAGCTGACGCCACCTCGGCGTCGGTGATTCCATGTACGGCGATGGCTGCCGCTGGAATCGCGGCTCTTGGCTTTACGAGCGATGCAAACGTATCCACGATCACACCGTCACGAACGCGTACTGCCGCGATCTCGACTATTTCTGCTGAGCGGGTATCGGTGTCGGTGGTCTCGAGATCGACTGCGGTAAAACTGCGTGAACCCCCAGGCACGTCTCCTATCTCGAGAAGCTGCACGGCCTTGAACAAGCCGAGCGCAAGCCCCAGCGATGGGACGTCGTCGGCGTCGAGGCATTCCGCAGCTGCCGGCTGAGAGCCGCCTGGATGCACTTTGCGGAATCCGCAGGCGATTAGCAGTCCCTTGAGCGCGATCTCCGCCCCGCCAAGGCGAGGAATCCAGACAGGCTTATCGCCGCTGCGCGCGTTACTCAATCGCTCGGCAAGCCGGACCACTTCCATATTCTCCGCAGGATCGGAGAGCTCATCATGTCGCTCGTCGAGCACCGATTTGACTCTTCGTATTCGCTGAGCCACCAGTTCCTGAACGAGCGCCGGGAGCGTGATATGTTGTCGAGCCACAGCGTCGAGGTTTCGCCATGCACTGAGCGCGCGGCTGAGCTGGCGGCGGCTCGCATCTCCCTGCGGCTGCCCGGCGACCATTTTACGCAGCTGCAATGTCAGGTCGACCCTGTCCGATTCCGACTGCGCACGGGCTTCCTCGAAAAGAGCGCGGGGCAGAACGATGGCGAAGAAGCGTTGCCTCCAGATGTCGTCGTCGGGGAACGATATCACTCGGAGCGCCGCGACAACGTAAGCAACGACAGGATTCTCCGCGAGCGCGCGCCCGTGCGCCAGGCGGCAGGGAATTCCGGAGTTGACGAACGCGGTCTCGATGCATTCGCCGATCGTGTGCTTGCGATACAAGAGAGCAACGTCGCCCCATGCGTGGCCATTCTCGGTGAGGTCGCGGCGCAAATCGTCGACAATCCACGCGACTTCGGCGTCGTCGTCTTCGAACCCGCGCGTTTCGACGGGATATCCTGAATCCCGACTTGCGGTGGCAGGGGGGAAATCGCTGAAGAGTGGGGGATTATTAGAGAGCAGAATTCGCGCTGGAGCGAAGACTTCCCGCGGGCACCGGTGATTCTCCTGAAGCTGAACCGTGTTCGCCTGTCTGATTTTGAAATCGTGTATGAAATCCATGAGGATTCCGGGCTTTGCCCCCGTCCAGGCAAAGATCGACTGCTCGTGATCGCCGACGGCGAAGATATTTTCATGCTCCCGCGCGAGCTGGCGCACCACGCGGTACTGAGCTGAGTTCAGATCCTGGAATTCGTCGACCAGCAGCGCGGTCCAGTTACCGCGCACGGCGGCTGCGGCATCGGAGTTTTCCATCAATTCGGCAGCTTTCAGCAGGAGCATGTCGAAGTCAACGACGTTCCTACCGGCCAGCAGACGCTCATAATCCTCGAAGACAGCCCTCGTTTCCGGATACAGCGCTTCGCCGCTGAAACGGTAAGTGGAGAAGAGACCCAGATACTTCCTCTGATGCCTTGGATGTACCCGCAGGCGCCTGAGGATCTCGAGCTGATAGCCTTCGTCGGCGATTCCGAAGCGGCGTTCGAGACCAACCTGATCCCCGAACTCGCGAAGGATTCCCGCACAGAATGCGTGGATCGTTCCGCGTTTCACGCCATCGGCGCGCGGGCCGAGATCCTGGAGGCGCGAGGCGATCTCCTCTGCGGCCCGATTCGTAAACGTGAAGGCAAGAATACAAGCGGGGTCGAATCTCTTTTCCTCGATGAGGAAGCGGATCCGCTCGATGAGACAGAAAGTCTTTCCCGCGCCCGGACCGGCGAGTACAAGCAACGGTCCGAGCTCAGCCTCAATGGCTGCGCGCTGCGATGGCGACGCAATATGCGGCGTAAACGCGCCGACTTCAGGGCCCAGACTGGCGGAGATTATCGGCTCTGGAATCACGTGTGGAAGCTAGCTTCCGAGCGAAAGGTCAACCAAGTTTCAGTTCTTAGCGGCCATCCCGTGCATGAGCAGATCAGTGACTGCCATCACGAGCTCGTCGAGCGGTTTCTCCGCCACGGTTGCCTGTTGATCGAGCGAGAGCATGACCAATCCGTGCATCATCGCCCATGCTCCGATGGCGATGGTGTCGGGATCGCCCTTGCGGATTACGCCCCGCTCCTGAAGCTCGGCAATTCCGCCGCTGAGTAGATCGAACACCGCGCGCGAGGAGGTGCGGAGCTCGTCGTAATCGTCATCGGTTAGTATCTCCGCTCCGAACATCACGCGATACTCGGCCGGATGCTCGTGGGCGAATCGAACGTACTCCACTGCCAGCTGCCGGAGTCCGGTCGCGGCGTCGCGGGGCGAGGGACGCCTTCGCGACGCGGGGTTCGGCGGCGAAGGCACGGCCTCGCCCGACATGGCGAGTCGAAGCCGCCGAAATCCGTCGTCAGCCACGGCGGCAACCAGCGCCCTTCTGTCCTTGAAGTGACGGTATGGGGCTGCCTGGCTCACGCCCGCGGCTCGAGCAGCGCCCCGGAGCGTAAGCGCCTCCGG
>JALYJX010000402.1 GCA_030775065.1 Gemmatimonadota bacterium
GGTTACGCCGGGAATTCAGCTGACGGCGCTCTCGCCGGTTGGACCGGTGCGTCTCGTAGTGGGGTACAATCCATACAGCCGGCCGCCCGGACCCATCTATTATGAGGTTCCACGTGTCGTCGGGTCGAGCGACGAGCTCGGCGCCGAGGCAGGCTCACTGCCTTGCGTAAGTCCGGGGAACAGGCTGGCAGTGCACAGACCGGATCCAGACAGCAACATACTTGTTCAATCCGAAGGCATCTGTCCGACTTTTCTGCCGAGAAGCAATACGCGCTTCCGCAGCCGGCTGACCTTTGGATTGGCGATAGGCCAGGCCTTTTAGACGATGTCACGGCGTCAACGAATAGTCACCTTCAGCGCACTGACGCTGCTCGCAGTGATCGCGATCGTGTTTATGATCGCGCTCTCGCTGACGCAGACGGAGTACGGTCAGGGCCAGGTGCGGCGCTTCGTCCAGTCGTGGGTGTCAGGCCAGGTGAAAGGAACGATCTACGTCGGGCGAATCAGCGGCGGACTGTTCAGCGGGGTGACGATCGACTCCCTCGAGATTCGCGACGACGAGGATTCGTTGTTCGTGAGCACGGGGCGCATTCGCGTGCGCTACGACATGCGGGACATTTTTGACCGGCGCATTCTGCTCAGCCATCTCGACGTTCAGCATCCGGTCGTCCACGTGCGAGAGCACGAGAACGGGGACTGGAACTGGCGCCGCATATTCCCGGAGGGGCCGGCGGAGGAGCCGGGCACCGGCAGGGGGTTCGGGGATTTCATCGTGATGGACTCCGCCGACGTGCACGACGGTGAGGTGGTGCTTACGCTGCCGTGGCATCCCGATGATACGCTGCGTGGGCGGACGCGCGACAGTGTCATAGCGCACGCTCTCGGATCGCTAACTCGCGACGAGCGGGGCAACGACTGGCGGAGCGAGATCAGGAGAACGCGCGAAGGACTTGCCCGCACGTGGAGGTTCACGGGCCTCAGGTCGAGCTTTGGTTACGCGCGCATTGCGGAACCCGACTCGATCGGGCGCTTCTTCCGTATCACGCGAGCCAGCGGGAAGAGCGCCGATCCGCCGCTCGACATCCGGAAGCTGGCTGGGGACGTCCGCATCCTCGGCGATTCGGTGTGGCTGGACATACCGCAATTCGATCTCCCAGGGTCGACCGGCAAGGCAAAGGGAAAGCTCTTCTGGGGCAACGATCTCCCGATGCGGTATGCCATTCAAATCACGGGCGATTCCGTCTCGCTGAGCGACGTCGCGTGGGTGTATGCGACTCTCCCCCGCACGGGTGGCGGCCGGCTGAATCTGGAGATCAACAACGTCGGTCACCCGCACGTGATGGATTACGCGATCACGGACATGGACGTGAGGACCACGCGCTCGCGGCTCATCGGTGACATGACTTACGCGGTGGGCGGGCCGGTGCTCGCGATGAAGGACGTTCGCCTCCAGGCGGCGCCGGTGAACTTCGATCTCATTCGGGCGCTGAACGGGAAGGAGTTTCCCTACGACTGGCAGGGAGACATCACCGGAACGGTTCGCGCGAGCGGCGGGCCACTCAATCGCTTCAGGGTGGACGAGTCCCGGTTCACGTTCGCCGACGCCAACGTACCCGGTGCCGTGACTCGCGGCACCGCGCGCGGTGGACTGGACATCCTGTATCCGGCGTTCACTACCTTTCGCGGACTCGACGTAAACATCGAGACGCTCGACCTCCGCACGATTCGTTATCTCAATCCGGCGTTTCTGGAATTAGCCGGTACCGTGTCCGGCACGGCGCGACTCGACTCGTCGTGGCTCGACCTCCGCTTTTCCAATGCCGACCTCGTGCACCACGATGGCGATCTGCCGACGTCGCGCGTCACGGGCGCCGGCCGAGTGACGTATGGCGACGAGTTCATGATCTACGACATGGCGCTCGAGGCGGCGCCGGTCTCCATGACGACGCTCGCGAAATCGTATCCGGATATTCCGCTGCGCGGTAATTACACGGGACCGATGAGCATCAAGGGGACGGCGCCCGAGCTTGCAATAGTGACGACTCTCACCGGAGCCGGCGGAACCATTGCCTACAATGGAACCGTCGACGCGAACCTTCCGACGTATGGCGCGCACGGCACCGGCACGGTGACGGGGCTCAACTTCCGCACGCTCGTCGAGAATCCCAAGGCGCCGCGCACGAGCCTGGCGGGCGATTATGTCGTTGATTTTGTCGGCGACTCCATAGTTACTGGCACGGGATCGCTGAAGGCCGCGCTCAAGGGAACGATCGAAAAGATCGACATTGCCTCGTCGGCCGCCTTGGTGCGCGTGGACAAAGGCATGGCCTACATCGACACGCTTCTCGTCCGCAGCGCTTCAGCCAGCGGCAGTGCCTCCGGCAGTGTGGCGATGACCGAAGCCGGGTCCGGCGAGCTCGGCTTCGTGGTATCAATTGATTCTCTCTCCGACGTAAAGCGTTACGTCAATACGGCGACGTCGCTCCCGGCCGACTCGTTGCGAGGTTCCATCCGCGTGGCGGGCGAGGTTGTTGGATCAGCCCGCTCCCTGGCGTTGAGCGGAACTGCTTCGGGCCGTGAGCTTTCGGCGCAAGGACGACGGATCGGCTCGCTGACCGGAAAGTTTGCGCTTCAGGATCTCGCCGGTGCCCCCAATGGCACGCTGAATCTGCATGCAGACAGCGTCATGGCCGGTCCTGTCGGCTTCACTTCCGTTGATGCGGACGCCCGCCTCGATTCGGCCGGACTTGCCGTGTTCGACGCATCGCTCGTAAGCGGCAACGGCGTGAAATCGACTCTGCGCGGAAGTGCAATGCATTCAAACGATACGACGCGAATCGCACTGGACAGTGGACGCGTGACGGTATCAGATGGGTCGAGTTATCGCCTGGATGCACCAGCGCACGTGATGCTCGTGCCTGGCGGCGGCACACTCGATTCACTCCTCCTCAGCTATTCGAAGGCGCGACTGGCCATTCGTGACGTTCGGCTGATTGGCGATTCGCTGCGCGGCAACGTTCGAACCGACAGCGTGGATCTC
Source organism: Gemmatimonadota bacterium (assembly GCA_030775065.1). Lineage (GTDB taxonomy): Bacteria > Gemmatimonadota > Gemmatimonadetes > Gemmatimonadales > Gemmatimonadaceae > UBA4720. The sequence goes on from JALYJX010000402.1 coordinate 3,041, forward strand.
TCGATTCTCGAGGCGTTCATTCCCGGCGTTCAGAGTGCGCGCGGCCCTCTCGTCGCAAACGTGGATATGTCGGGCACGGTCAAGCAGCCGGTGCTTTCGGGGCAGTTCATGATTACGGACGGGGTCGCGACGCTGAGGAACGTCGGCACGCGGCTCGAGCGGATAAACGCCGACGTAGCGCTGGCCGGGGACACAGTGTTCGTGAAGCGCCTCGCCGCGGAGACCCGTCGCGAGCGGCGCGGCTCGATGTCCGTAGACGGATTCGTGAATCTCGCGCGCTACGACAATCCCGAGTTCTCGCTCCGCGCGCGCGCCCAGAACTTCCATATCATCGAGAAGCCCGGGCTCGCGTCGCTGGACATCTCGACCGACAGCGTGATCACGCTTCGCGGCCTTTACAAGGCAGCGACCGTCAGCGGCGCGGTGAGGGTCGACCG
>JALYJX010000403.1 GCA_030775065.1 Gemmatimonadota bacterium
GAGTTAGCCGCAGTGACTCTCTTCGTCTGGGTTTCTACCGGCCTCCTGGCGTATGGCCTTACCTCCCTGGGATGGTCTCGACTTCCACTTTTTCTGAGCGTGCCGTTCTTTGTTGCTGTGCATCAGGCACAATGGTCGCCGATCTTCACTGCTGCGGCGTGCCTTCCAGCTCTCGGATGGATATTGGCAGCTAAGCCGAACATCGGCCTTGCAATTCTCGCTGCGGATCAATCTGGACGCACGCTGAAGATCGCCTTACTGGGCGGTGGAGCGTTGGCGCTGATTGGCTTTCTGTTCGTGCCAACGTGGCTGGGCGACTGGCTCGCCTCGCTTCCGCTCGACACGAGGTATTCTCCGCCGCTCCTTTCGCCGTTGGGATGGCTCTCTATCCTGGCACTCCTGCGATGGAGACGTCCGGAGGCACGGCTGATACTCGTGCTCGCGTGCGTGCCGCAGACAGCGGCATGGTACGACGTGCTGCCGCTATTTCTTGTCGCCGTGACGTTTCGCGAGACTTTGTTTCTGTCGCTCGTTACTTCAGCTCCCGTTGCTTACGAGCTGTTGTTCGGCAGAAGTGACGGCTTTCTGCGACTCTATCCGGTTGGCGTCGAGTGGATGGCTTTCGCCTGCTTGCCAGCGCTTATCATCCTGCTGCGCCGACCGAACGAAGGTGAACTCCCGGCATGGTTGTCCGATTTGCGGCGCGTTCTACCGATGCGGTCTTTCTCGAAGGCCGCGCAATCCCGCCGCGACGGCGGCGGCGCTCTATAACCGCCCCATATCGGTTACAGCGGTCGGCGAAGTCCAGCCAAACGATTCATAAGCGCTGGCACGTGGGGGCCTGCGTTACGTATTTCGCCAGGCGCTACGTTCGGGCGAAGGAGCACGAGAATCAGGGACGGCACGAAGCCGTAAAGTACGTACTGCGTGATATTCATCGGCACGAACTCGCCCGTCCGAAGCTGTGCCGCAAGGGGCACCCAACTCACGAACGAAAGGATCAGACTTTCCCTGAACGTCCGCGCGACCAGGAGAAGCGGGAGCGTGTCGTACCACAGCATTGTCTGAGGAACACAAGCGAGGAAGAAAATCATCCGCGCCTCCGGTCGTCGCCAGCGAAACAACGCTAACGCGGTTAGCAGCCCTGCGGAATGCATTATTGGTATCCACTGATGCCTGGCACTCCCAACAATTTTCAACCATTCAATCGGCCATTCTGGAAACATCACCATCCCGATCAAGGCGATAAGTAACCCCCCACCGACAGCTGAGATGATTGTGCGTCTCGAGGGATTCGCCGCGAAGAGCGCCAGTCCGAGGGTGGGCTTCGCGGTAAAGAAAATCGCAAGCGAGGGAACCAAGTATCCCGCGCTTGCGAGTATCGTCCACTGGCCCTGATAAGCGGACACAAAAAAGGGGGCCGAGAAAATAACCGGCACAAGGTTCCAGTCCTTGTGGGTTGCCGCGAGTACGAAGATGAAGGCAGAGATCCAGACGAATGCGGAAGCGAAATCGGCCGCGGAGAGGAAACCAAGCGGCAGCGACAAGAGGCCTGGGTGTATCGGATAGATGAGCGGAAGATTGTAAAAGAGAATCTTGTCCGGGCCGATCATTTTGTATGGATCGCCAAGGAAGAGGATCGAGTAAGCCGAATACCATGTTTGGATTGAATCGCTATTCGCCGAAGGAAGCATCGAGGCGAGCGTCGCGATTGTAACCGCTAGAAGAATCCGCTGAGCTGTTCTAGGCAAATGATAGAAAACTGGCAGTCAAGTGATAGAAAAACTCGATAGCACCGTAGGCAGGTGAGGCACAATATCGCGAGATAAGCGCGTACCAACAAATGCCGCGAAGGTGAGGCGGAGGCCTCCGTCAGGAACTGACGGCGACAGCGTGGGAGCTGACATCGTTGGAGCTACCGGAGCATCGCTACTATTGAATTAGATGGCGCAGCGGTTATCGTTGCTCCGGCGGGTGTCACGGACAGCAGACCAATTCAAAGACGGGCACCACATGCAGCAGGAGATAAGACATATCGTTCTCTGCGAGTCGAAGCGCGCGAACGTCGGTCATATAGGTTCGGCCCTATCCATTGCTGATCTGCTCGCGGCGCTCTACGGCGGCATCTTGCAAATTGCCTCGCCTGACGATCCCGATCGGGATCGGTTCATTCTCTCAAAGGGGCACGCCGCTCTCGGACTTCATGCAGCTCTACACCTTCGCGGCTGGCTGACTGCGGAGCAGCTAGCCACGTATTGCGCCGATGGCAGCCTGCTTGGCGTCCATCCGGAGCATGAATTGCCGGGGGTGGATTTTTCGTCAGGCTCGCTCGGACATGGCCTCTCTATCGGGGCAGGCGCAGCTCTCGCGGCGCGCCTTCAGAGGTCGACAAGAAGGGTTTTCGTATTGATGAGCGATGCGGAATGCAACGAAGGGTCGGTTTGGGAAGCCGCCATGTTCGCTGCCCATCACCGACTGTCGAACCTGATCGGCATAATCGACTTGAATGGCCAGCAGGCGTTGGGCTACACTGCGGACGTTCTGGATCTTTCTAACATGGCCGCCAGGTGGGACGCGTTCGGTTGGGATGTGCATGAGATAGATGGACACGATGTTGGGGAAATCACCGAGGTTGCGCTGGGACTCGACAAGAGCGGCCCGCCGCACATGCTCATCGCACGCACAACATTCGGAAACGGAGTGTCGTTCATGCAAGGCCAGATCAAGTGGCACTATTGGCCGATGTCGGACGAGGAATATCGTCTCGCTCTCGAAGAAACAGAGAGCTGAGAGTGCGCGAGAGTTTCATAAATGCGCTTTCAGACCTGGCGGCCAGCGATCCACGAGTTCTATTGTTGACCGCCGACCTCGGCTACACTGTGCTGGAGAGATTCGCCGATAGGAATCCGGACCAGTTTTTCAATGTCGGAGTTGCTGAGCAGAACATGGTTGGGCTGGCGACTGGTCTCGCTGAGGCGGGATTCATTCCCTTCGTGTATTCGATTGCCACCTTCGCCAGCCTTCGCGCGTACGAATTCATTCGCAATGGTCCTGTTCTACATCGACTTCCGGTTCGTATAGTCGGAGTAGGCGGCGGATTTGAATATGGGAGTGCCGGCGCTACTCACTATGCCCTGGAAGATGTGGGCGCGTGGAGGATGCAGCCCGATTTGTGCTTGATTGCGCCAGCGGACTTCGAACAGGCGGATCGCGCCCTGCGCGCAACGTGGAATCTATCGTCTCCGATCTACTACCGACTTGGCAAGAACGAGAAGGCCAAAGTTCCGGGCCTGCACGGCGAATTCGAGCTCGGGCGCGATCAACTCGTGAGGGAAGGAGAAGACCTGGTCATCGTCGCGATGGGCGCGATTGCAATAGAAGCAGCTGCCGCAGCCGATCTTCTCTCACCAGAGGGAATAGAGGCAGCCGTGGTGGTTGTCGCCTCGGTGAATCCGGCTCCAGTCGATGATCTTGCAG
>JALYJX010000404.1 GCA_030775065.1 Gemmatimonadota bacterium
GTCCGTGCGGCGCGATGGCGATTCGCTCGATTTCGTTGTCGCCGACCGCGGGCCGGGCGTACCGTCTGAAGAGCGGGAGCGGATCTTCGAGCCGTTTTACCGGCCCGCGACGAGCCCTCCCGACACGGGCGGATCGGGACTCGGCCTCTCGATCGCGCAGCAGCTGGCGACGGCGCAGGGCGGAAGCGTCCGCTACGAGCCGCGGCAGGACGGCGGAAGCCTCTTCATTCTGCGACTCCCTGCGGCCGATCTGATCGAGATCGAGGAGCACACCGACAACTCGAAGTTTGTGAAATCTTAACGGGCCTCGCCCCGTCCCTTGTGCGGTCTTCACGCTGCTCCACGTAGCGTGCACCGGTGTGCAGTGCGCCGAATGGCGCCTCGCTTCGCATCCAATGACCGCAGAACCCAGAACCGATCCGCAGGGCCGCCGCCTCGCCGTGCTCACTCTCACGGCGCTCGGCGTTGTTTACGGCGACATCGGCACGAGCCCGCTGTACACGCTCCGCGAAACCTTTGCACATGAGTACGGCCTCGTCCCGAACGTCGCCAACGTTTACGGGATTCTGTCGCTTATCGCGTGGTCGCTCATCCTCGTCGTCATCGTCAAATACCTGTTCTTCATCCTGCGCGCGGACAACAACGGAGAGGGTGGCGTCATGGCGATGCTGGCGCTGCTGCTTCAGCGGCGGCACCGGCGCAGCGACCGTCGGTTCAAGGCGCTGCTCATCGTACTCGGCGTCTTCGGCACCGCCCTGCTGTATGGCGACGGAATCATAACACCCGCGATCTCAGTGCTCGGCGCGATGGAAGGACTCGAGGTCGTCACTCCCGCACTCGAGCCATACGTGGTAGCGGTCACCGTCGTCATTCTCTTCGGCCTCTTCATGTTTCAGAGGCATGGGACTGCCCGGGTCGGGAAGACATTCGGTCCGATCACCTTCATCTGGTTCGTCACGATTGGCGCGCTGGGCCTCGTCGAGATAGTGAGAGAGCCGGCCATTCTCGCGGCGCTGAACCCCTGGCATGCCGTGCAATTCCTGAGTGGGCGCGGTTTCGTTGCATTCGCGGTGCTCGGCGCAGTGTTTCTCGCGGTCACCGGCGCCGAGGCGCTCTATGCGGACATGGGCCATTTCGGCAAGAAGCCGATAAGGCTCGCGTTCTTCATCCTCGTCCTTCCCGCGCTGTTGCTCAATTACTTCGGACAGGGCGCGCTTGTTCTCCGCGATCCGGCGGCCGTCGCCAATCCCTTCTATCTGCTGGCGCCGCGCTGGTTCCTCTACCCTCTGCTCATCATCGCGACGCTCGCCGCCATCGTGGCGTCGCAGGCGCTGATCTCCGGCGCGTTCTCGCTCGCTCACCAGTCTGTGCAGCTCGGCTATAGTCCGCGTCTCACACTGGTCCACACGTCGAAGGAGGAGTATGGCCAGATCTACGTTCCCGAAGTGAACAGGGCACTGATGGTCGGCACTCTTCTCATAGTTCTTGGCTTTCAGTCGTCGGGCGCCCTCGGCGCGGCGTACGGCATCGCCGTCACCGGAACGATGTCGATCACGACCATCCTCTTTGCCGTCGTAGCGCGAACTCGGTGGGGCTGGCCTATGTGGCGCGTGATTGGACTGGCTGCCTTTTTCCTTTGCTTCGACCTCGCCTTCCTGGGCGCCAACGCGCTCAAGATTGCCCGCGGCGGTTGGGTTCCCCTCGCGCTTGCTGTGGCGATCCTGACACTCATGACCACATGGAAGGCGGGGCGCAGAATTGTCACAGGAATCATGCGGCAGAACGGCCTCCCACTCGATCTGCTCCTCGCGGAGATCGAGCGCCGGCCTCCGTTTCGCGTGCCGGGAACTGCGGTCTTCCTGACGTCCGATACCGAGAATGCGCCGCTGGTGCTGCTGCACCATCTCAAGCACAACAAGGTGCTTCATCGCCAGGTGGTCCTGCTCTCAACTACCGCTGCGGGCGTGCCCCTGGTGGAGGAGGCGGAGCGTGTAAAGGTCACCCCTCTCGCCCACGACTTCTTCCGCGTGACGGCGGCATTCGGCTTCATGGAGGCGCCGAACGTCCCGCGCGTAATGGAGCTGAGTGCAGCGCAGGGACTCCATGCGCCCCCGGCCGAGACCAGCTACTACCTCGGCCACGAGCGTCTCATCCTGACGGGCAAATCGAGGATGCCCCGCTGGAGGAAAAAGCTGTTCGTGTTCATGTCCCGCAACGCACTCTCGGCCGCGCAGTTTTTCGGACTGCCGCCGAACCGGGTCGTGGAGCTGGGAGCGCAGATCGAATTCTGAGAGCCGTCATCCCTCGCGGCTCTCTTTCTTCTACGCAGCTCCCGGCATCAGTCTGCTGCGGAGTACGGCGAGACGCTTCCGCACCGAGCCGTCCATAACCGTGTCGCCGACCTTCACGATCACTCCGCCGAGTATCGCGGGATTCACGTTGACGTGAAGCACCGCCTGCTTGCCGAGCACGCGCGACAGCTGCTCCGCAATCGCGTTGCGCTCGCCCTCGCTGGCCTCTCGTGCGACCGTGACGTTGGCGTGAATCCGGCCCTCCGACTGATCAACGAGGTTGTGATACTCGGTCGCGATCTCGGGAATCAGCATCTGCCGCCGCTTCCGCACGAGCGCGAGCAGGAACCGGAGAAAATGGCGGGGCACACGGTCGCTCAACGCTTCGGTGAACACCGACGACTTCTGCGCCTCACTCACCTTCGGCGACTCCAGGAACAGGTGCAGCGTCGGATCCTCCTCCATCGCGCTCGCGACGTCCTGGATGAGCTTCCCCCATCCGTGAAGATCGTCGGCGCGACGCGCCAGCTCGAGCAGCGCGTCGGCGTAGTTGCGTGTAACCGTCGCGTCGCGCATCAGCGCTTGTCCGGTGTCACTGGAATCGTCGCGAGAAAGCTCTCGACAATCCGGCGGTTCGACTCGTCGTCGAGATTCTTCTCGATCACCTTGCTCGCGCCCGCAATCGCAAGGTCAACCGCTTCACGCCGCAGCTCGGCGATGGCGCGCACCTTCTCGCTCTCGATCTCGCGCCGTGCACGCTCCAGCATCTCCTGCTGCTGAGCGCGTGTCTCCTCGATCATCTCCGCGCGCAGCTTGTCGCCAATCGCGCGGCCCTCGGCGATCAGCTTCTGCGCGTCACCGCGCGCTGCCTCGATCTCCTTGCGGTGCTCCGCGAGAATCTTCGCGGCTTCCTCGCGGTCGGCCTTCGCTGCCGCAATTGCTTCCTCGAGCGCTTTCTCACGCGCTTGCACAGCGGCTGTGATCGGCTTGAACGCGTAGCGCGAGAGAATAACCCACACCACCAGGAAGATCAGCAGGGTCCAGAACATCAGACCGCCATGCGGCGAGAGAAGACCACCCTTCGCCTCCCCTCCCGCGGCTGCTGCGCCGTGAGCTTCCTGAATCAACAGCAGAAAAAAGTTGTTCATTTGTCGAATCACTCAGGTGAAGTC
>JALYJX010000405.1 GCA_030775065.1 Gemmatimonadota bacterium
AAGCCGATGTGCTCCCCTCCCCAGTTTCCCGGACTTACCGGCCCGGTGAGCGAGCCCCCGCAGGGTCGCCGATGCGCAAACCAGCAGCAGCAGGAGCGGCGTGACGCCAAGCTGGTTTTTCATGCGGCCTCTCCGCGCCTCCCGGAACTGTTAAGCCCCAGCGCCTTCAACTGCATCTATTAATGATAGCTCTCGCCTTGCTCCCGGCCCCTTACTTGCAAAATGACGTGATTGTTCTCCCCTCGCTTTGGGAGACATTGACCAGCAAGGAGGATGTTACCATGACAGGAAACAACAGCAAATGGGTGCTGCCGCTCGTTATCGCCGGGTTGACGGCGTCGGCGTGTGGCGTGCGCACGACGACAACAGACGTAAATCCCAGCATGAGCCGCGCCGCGACGTGTGACGAGGCGATCGAGGTTTACAAGACCCGCGGAGAAGTCCCGTACGACTACTACGAGCTCGCGTGGATAAACGCCGAGGGCAACTCGGTGTGGACGACTGACGGCCAGATCGTCGCTCAGATCAAGAAAAAGGCGGCCGAGAACGGCGCCAACGGCGTGATCGTTAACGACTTCGCGGAGTCGAAAGCAACGACGAAGGTTATCGGGGCGGCAGTCGGCGGCAACACGGCCGACACGAAGACGTCCGCTCTGGCGATCTACATGCCTGGCGACGCCAACCGCGTAACGCTGAAGTGCGGTACGAGGTAAGCAGAGGGCGGCACTAGCTGGACGACAGTTTGCGAGGCGAGCCGGAGGTCTTCCGGCTCGCTTTCTTGTTGAGGGCCCGCAGTCCGTAGTTTAGTCCGCAGTCCGCAGTGTAGTACCGCAGTCCGCAGTGTAGTACCGCAGTCCGAAGGCTCACGCGGCTGCTGCTGCTGAAGCCGGCTCCTCACTCGTGACCTGCAACATTATCACAGTGGCCACGAGGCCGACAAGAAACACCGACGCCCACAGAATCGTCGCGCCGAAATGAGCGAAAACAGTGGTCCCCACCCACGGCGCCACGGCAAATGCGATGCTGAAAGCGAGTGAATACGCGCCCATGTAGGAGCCGCGGCGATGCGGCGGGGCGATGTCGGCAACGTAAGCCGAAGCCTGCGGGAAAAGCATCATCTCCCCAAAAGTCCACACAACGATGCCGAGCACGATCATTTGCGGTCCGCCAGCCAATCCGAACAGGCCGGAGCCGATCGCGAAGAGTAACGATCCGGCTGCAAGCGCCCAGCGGTGTGGCCAGTGCGCGGTCGCCGCGTTCAGCGGCACTTCGAGGAAGACGATCATCAGGGTGTTGATCGTGAAGAGCATCCCGTAGAATGCGGTCGACAAATGGAGGTCCTGTACCAGGAACAGAGGAAGCGCTCCCTCGTGCTGGAAGAAAACGGCGCTCGCCAAAAACGTTGCGAAGAGGAACACCAGCAGGCGCCTGTCTCCGAGCACCGCCCTGCGTGCAGCGCCAGGACGCCCATCGCTGGAGCCGGCGTCGATATGCGGGATGTGCGCCGCACCTTTCATCGGGACAACGACGAGGAACGCGCCGGCGGCGAGTGAGGCGACCGCGTTGACGAGAAAGATCGAGCGGAAGGAATAGGCGGCAATGAATCCCCCTGCTGCCGGCCCCACGCTCATTCCGAGATTGATCGCCAGGCGAATGAGCGCGAACGCCGGCTTGCGCTGCTCGTTGGGCACGAGGTCGGCAACGAGCGCCAGCGTGGCGGGCCGCCCGCCTTCGCTGACGAGTGACCATGCGAGAACCAGCGCAATCACCATTGGAAACGAGTCGGTAAACGGAATCATGAGGAGAATGATTCCCGCGCCGATGAGCGAGGCGCGGATGATCGGCAGTCCACCGATCCGGTCGCACAGTCGCCCGGAGATCGGAGCAGCTATTATCGACCCCGCGCCGTACACACCCAGCGCGAGTCCCGCCCTCGGCGCGCTCCAGCCAAGCTCGCGCGTCAGGTAAAGCACGAGAAACGGAATCGCCATCATTCCAAGTCGATTGATCAGCGTGGCGGCTGAGAGGATCCATAGATCTCGTGGAAGCCCGCGCAGGCTTCGCCATACGTTCAGCCGCAAAAGCATTGTCTTCACGCGCGTAAGATCAATCGTCGACAGTCCGGTCGCAAAGGTGAGGACGTGATCTCCTTGTTACGCCGAACGTTCGCAGGCAAGTTCGGGCCTGATCGTCCGGCGTCACGAGATATTACATCGTCACGGGAACCGAATGTCGCTGACCAAACGCGTCGTCATCGCGCTGGCGCTCGGCCTCATCGGGGGCATGGGGATAGCCGCATCGGGCGACCAGAGACTCGTCTCGATCGTTTCGTTCCTCGAGCCGCTGGGAACGCTGTGGGTCAACGCAATACGCATGACGGTGGTTCCGCTCGTGGTTTCCCTGCTGATCGTGGGCGTCGCGTCGGTGTCCGACATGACCACGATCGGACGCATGGGTGCGCGGACACTCACATGCTTCATACTGCTCCTGCTAATGACGGCGGCACTCGCGGTGATCATCGTGCCGCCGATATTCACGCTGCTTCAGATCGATGCGGTGTCCAGCGCGTCACTGCGCGCCTCTGAATCGGCTGCCGGGACTGCGGGGACGTTGAGCACCCGTCAACTGCCGACATTCGGACAATGGCTCGTGGAAGTGATTCCAACGAATCCCGTCAAAGCGGCGGCAGAGGGCACCATGCTGCCGCTGGTGATTTTCTCACTTCTCTTCTCGATTGCACTGACTCGCATCTCCAGCGAGAAGCGCGCGCCTGTCGTTCATTTTTTCAGAGCGGTGAGCGACGCGATGCTCATCATCGTCAGGTGGATCATCGCTCTTGCCCCCATCGGCGTCTTCGTGCTTGCGCTGGCGCTTGCGTCGCGACTTGGCGCGATCGCTGCCGGCGCGATGGCATTCTATGTCGTTGTGGTCTGCTCGGTGTTCATTCTGGTGCTGGTGCTGCTCTATCCTGTCGCCGCGATTTTCGGGCGCGTGTCGGTGACTGAATTCGCGAGAGCGGTGTCCGCACCGCAGGCCGTCGCATTGAGCACGCGGTCTTCTCTTGCGTCACTCCCTGCGCTCATCGACAGCGCGGAGCGTGGGCTCGGGCTGCCCCCGGCCGTGAGCGGGTTTGTGCTTCCCCTGGCGGTTGCCACGTTCAAGGTGACGACGCCGCCGACCTACGTTGTCGGAGCTTTGTTTGTTGCCCATCTCTACGGGGTGCCGCTCTCGCTGGAGCAGATACTGACACTCGCGGCGCTTGGTGTGATCCTCAGCTTCAGCGCGCCCGGCATTCCGAGCGGAGGTCTGATCGTTCTCGCTTCGGTGTTTCCGGGCGTGGGACTTCCGGTCGAAGCCATCGGGATCCTGATTGCGCTCGACGTTTTTCCTGACGCGGCACGGACCGCCGCCAACGTCACGGCCGACCTCGCGGTGGCAAGCATAGTGG
>JALYJX010000406.1:0-2682 GCA_030775065.1 Gemmatimonadota bacterium
CGGGACAGGTTATGGCTGGGCGTTCTCGGTTAGACCCGAGAACTTTGGATTCGACCCCGGCGCCTTCTGGGCGGGCCGCGGCAAATCACGGGGCGGCCCATTTGGCGGTGCCCGGATGTTCGACCAAGGCCATCTCAAGTTCGTGATTCTCAGGCTTCTCGACGAGAAGCCGCGCCACGGCTACGAGATCATCAAGGAGATCGAGGACCGCTTCGGCGGGATGTACTCGCCGAGTCCGGGGACGGTCTACCCAACCCTGACGCTGCTCGAGGACCTCGGCTATGCGCGCGCGCGACCCGAGGAAGGCGGAAAGAAGATCTACGAGATCACCGAGGAAGGGCGCGCGCATCTCGCGGAAAACCAGCCGCTCATCGACGACATTTTCTCCCGCATCGCCGACTTCGCGCAGAACATCTTCGGCGAGCAGATGATGGATGTCCACCGCGCGATGAAGAATGTCGGACGCGCGGTCTACGCGTCGAAAAGCTCAGCCAGGTCAGCCGAGCAGATCAGGAAGATCAAGGAGATTCTCGATCGCGCCGCGGGCGAGATCGACACACTCTGAGTATCGGGTTGAAAGTGCCGCGCTCACCCGGAAAGGGAGGGCGCGGCGCTCAGCCTGTATTTCCACGGTGAGCAGAGCGTCGGACGGCTGAGACTGTCTGAACTACGAAGGGAGATGGCTCACTTCCTGTCGCCGGGGCGACGGCGGGAACGGCGGAGCCGCTCTCGGCGAGAGCACGTGCGTCTTTGCGGGCGCGTGATTCGACGAGCTGGGTCATGAACCGCTCTCTCTCGCGTACAGCGGCGAATTCAGCTACGAGATCGCTCGTGGCATCTTCGATTCTCGTGATTCGCTCTTCCAGCCTGGCCAGTCTTTCACCGGCCGACCCGCTCCCTTCGCGACGTCCGAGCCATGTATTCAGCAACCCTCGCACGACCACGCCGGAAACGGCAACGAGGATCGCCAGCGCGAGAATAAACCGGGGATCGAAGGGCATGATCTCCCAACGGAAAATGGGGGCTACTTTGTTTCAGGTCGTGCGACGAATACTTCTTGCGACTGCAAAGACCTCTAATTCGACAAGGAGCCCGGATGGCAAAGCAGATAACTGGCGGGAAGCTGTATTTGAAAGGCGGGCACCAGCTGACGCTCGCGGGGCCCGCGACCGAGGAGTTCAGGCAGGTCCTCAACGTCCGGACCGACGAAGTCAACACCGTCGTGATCGTCCCGGGAAACGAGCTGATGGTCCACTGGAGCCAGATCGCGGCGCTCCAGATTTTTTCCGCCGGGAAATGACGTCTGGATCTCCGCTGGCGAGTGAAGCAGGCACGGGGCACATTCCCTGATGACGCCGGTTACCCGCCAAACGTGCCTGCATTAGCACGGATCAGGATGTAAATGCGCCATAGAATCCTCGTAACGGATGAGATCGACCCCGAAGGCGTAGCGCTTCTCGCGGGAGAGCCGGACTTCGACGTCGACGAAGTTCCCACGCTACCGCCGGACGAGCTCCTGGCCCGCATTCCCGGCTACGACGCGCTCGTCGGACGCAGCGCAACCAAGGTCTCCGCCGACCTCCTTCGAGCGGCAACGCGTCTCAAGGTCATCGGGCGGGCTGGCGTCGGCGTGGACAACATTGCCCTCGACACCGCGACCGAGCTGGGCATCGCGATCATAAATGCGCCTGCTGGAAACACTATCGCGGTGGCCGAGCTTTTCTTTGGTGTGGTGCTGAGTCTGTTGCGACATCTCCCGCGCGCCTATGAATCGATGCATGCGGGTCGGTGGGAGCGTTCATCTCTGCTTGGCGCAGAGCTGAAGGGGCGCACTCTTGGCATAGTCGGGCTTGGCCGTATCGGTGGGGAAGTGGCGGCGCGCGCACACGCGTTCGATATGGCGCTCGTTGCGTACGATCCCTACATCACGGAGTCGCGGTTTCAATCTCTGCGCGTGCATCGCGCGGCTTCGCTGGATGAGCTGCTGGACGCTTCGGACATCGTCACGGTTCACACGCCGCTCACGGACGAGACCCGCGGCATGATCGGAAAGCGCGAGCTCGCGCGACTGTCACCCTCGGCGATTGTCGTCAACATGGCTCGCGGCGGAATTGTCGACGAGGACGCTCTGGCCGAAGCCGTGGCCGCGCGGAAGCTCGCAGGAGCTGCCGTAGATGCATTCACGAAGGAGCCACTGCGCGCCGATCATCCGCTGACGAAGCTGCCCGACGTGTTTCTCACACCGCACATCGGCGCTTCAACCGCGGAAGCGCAGCGGAACGTCGCGGTGGACGCATGCGCCGCGGTTCGCGACGCGCTGCTTTCCGGCGAGTACTCGCGCTCCATCAATGTGCCCGAGGGTGAGCACGGGAAGTGGGAGGAGCTGCGGCCGGCGCGAATGCTCACGCGTCGAGCGGCCGCCATTGGTCGCGCGATTCTAGCGGCGCAGGGAACGAGCGTTGTGGGACGCATCGACGTACGCGGCAGCCACGCTCTTTCGCCGGCACGCGAGACCCTCGTCGCATCCGCGGCGCTGGGCGTTCTCGAAGCGGTGCTCGAGCAGGAGAGGCTCAATCTGATCAACGCGCGGACTCTTGCCGAGGGCCGCGGCATAGAGCTCTCGTTTACCGAGGCACTCGATGGCGCACAGCCAGAGACCGCAATCTCGGGCCGTGCCGTGGA
>JALYJX010000406.1:2692-3438 GCA_030775065.1 Gemmatimonadota bacterium
ACATCACGGTCGGCGGCATCACATACGGTCACGGCGGCGACGAGAACGGCGACGGCGCGTTCCGAATCACCCGGATCGGCGCGTTTCGGGTGGACGTCTATCCGCGCGACACTCTGGTAATTCTCACGAACCGCGATGTGCCCGGAGTGATTGGACGAGTCGGGACACTGCTCGGCGAAGCGGGTGTCAACATCGCGGAGTATCACCAGGCGAGACTGGTGCAGGGCGGGGAAGCGCTGGCGGCGGTGTCGGTTGACGGCGGTGTTGGCGAGGAGGTTAAGCGGCGACTGCTCGAGCTCCCCGACGTGCGCTCGGTGACGGTTGTCAGTTTCAGGAAAGAGTGAGCGCGCTCGTCGAGACCGATCCCGATGTCCGTGCAATGTTCGCCGCGGACGCGTCCGGCTTGCGGTACCTGCCTGACGGAGTAGCCAGGCCGCAGTCAGTCGAGGAAGTCGCGGAGATCGTGAAGCGCGCTGCGAGCGCCCGCACGCCGGTCACGCCCGCCGGAATGCAGACCAGCACCACCGGCGCGTCGATCACCGAAGGTGGAATTCTGTTGTCGCTCCGCGGCATGACTCCGCTGATAGATGTCGACCGGAATGCGCGAACTGTTCGCACCAGCGCGGGCGCGATCCTTGGCGAAGTCAAACGGGCTGTAGCAGCCGAAGGACTGCTGTTCGCGCCCGATCCGACCAGCGAGGAGGAGAGCACTGTCGGCGGAGCAATCGCGTGCAACGCGTCGGGGG
>JALYJX010000407.1 GCA_030775065.1 Gemmatimonadota bacterium
CGCGTGCGCCCTGACCCTTCAGCGCCTGCGCACAGCCCTTGCCCACATCGCCATAGCCGCAGACAACCGCGACTTTTCCGGCGAGCATCACGTCCGACGCGCGGAGAATTCCATCCGTCAGCGAGTGACGGCAGCCGTAGAGGTTGTCGAACTTGCTCTTCGTCACCGAGTCGTTGACGTTGATCGCGCAGAAAAGAAGCTGCCCGGCTTCCATCATCTGATATAGGCGATGCACTCCCGTCGTCGTCTCCTCGGAGACGCCGCGGAGATCCTTCGCCATCGTCTGCCACCGCTTCGGATTCTTTGCGTACTCGGAGCGCAAAAGATTCAGGATCACCCCGTACTCCTCGGAGTCGCGATTCTCGTCGAAATCGGGCACGCGTCCCGCCTTTTCGAACTCCACTCCCTTGTGAACGAGAAGGGTGGCGTCGCCGCCGTCATCGAGAAGAAGATTGGGACCCGATCCGTCGGGCCACACGAGCGCCTGGTCCGTGCACCACCAGTATTCCTCGAGCGTCTCGCCTTTCCAGGCGTAAACCGGCGTGCCGCGCGGCTCTTCGACCGTTCCATCCTTTCCCACGACAACGGCCACAGCGGCGTGATCCTGCGTCGAGAAAATGTTGCATGACACCCAGCGCACATCGGCGCCGAGCTCCACGAGCGTCTCGATCAGAACCGCCGTCTGAATCGTCATGTGCAGAGAGCCCATGATCTTTGCTCCCGCGAGCGGCTGAGCATCGCGGTACTCCTCACGGAGCGCCATCAATCCCGGCATCTCGTGCTCGGCCAGGCGTATCTCCTTTCGACCGAACTCGGCGAGGGAGAGATCGGCAACCTTGAAGGCGGGTCGGCCACTCGGCACTCCGAACCTGTCGATTGTCGCGCGGTCGATCGTGGCGGTCGGAGTGGTCAATTCAGCTATGGTCACTTTCGATTCCTCTGGTTCCTTATGAGTGAAAAATACCGCGCCCTCAGGCGCTCAGGGCGAATGGAGACGGACTTCCGGTTGCGTCCGAATCCAGGTCGTACGGCTGCGTGATCTGCAGCCGCCTTGCTACTGCCGTGAAAAGAGTTGGCCCCTTTGCCGATGCGTCAGCGGGAAGGGGATGATACCGCATGGCAGGGAAGCCAGCGGTTTGAAATAGCTGGCCCAGCTGCTGCTCGGAAAATCCACGCCAGACATGTCCCATCTCGTGCACGAGATCCTCTCTGTCGTGAGGGGCCATGTCGACAATGATCAGCCGGCCGCCCGGCTTCAGCACACGGTGAGCTTCCGCGATCGCAAGCTCCGGCTCGACGACGTAATGCAGCACGAGAAACAGGAGGGCGACGTCGAGCGATGCGTCCTCGATCGGCAGCGCCTCGAGCGAGCCCTGGCGCACCGCGACGTTCTCGAACGATGCGAGACGCTTTCGAGCCGCGGAGATCATGGGTACCGAATCGTCGACGGCGATGACTCGCCGCGCAAAGGGCGCGATCAGCTCGCTGGTGTGCCCGGTGCCGCAGCCGAGATCGCCGACGGTCCACGATTCGTCCATCAGGCCAAGCAGTCCCATCAGATCGGATCGCGATCCGAACAGCTCGGCGCGGAGGCGGTCCCAGCGACCTGCCGCGGAAGAGAAGAACTTCTGCGACCGGGACCGACGTTGGGCGAGCACGCTCTGCACGCGCCGGGCGTCCTGACCCGCCGCCGAGGTCGCCATCACCTGCTCGCGAACCAGATGCCACAGGCGCCGGACGGAGGACTCGAGCTTTTCGGTCATTCTGTAGAGCCTGCTCGTGCCCTCGGGTCGGGAAACGACCCATCCCTCGTCGCCTAGCACCTTGAGATGACGGCTGACGGTGGACTGCGGGAGCTGGAGGACGGACCGGATTTCGTTGACGGTGAGCTCGTGGCGCTCGAGGACGAGGAGCATGCGGCTACGCGTCGTGTCGGCGAGGGCCGTCATGCGGTCGAAAATCGCGGGAACACTCGAAATAGTATGCATCCGTATATCCGGATTTAATGATGTATAGATTTCGCGGCCCTGTCAACCATCTCCTGCCCAGGAAATCACAGAGCCGAAAGCCCGTTTCGAGACTGAACCCTCGTCTTCTCTCCTCTTTGCGATACAAAGTACTTGATAAAATAGATAAGCTGAGTAGATTCTCCTCCGATGACACAGGATTCCAGTCTCGCAGCTAGCAGTCTCCGCCTCTGGCCACGCGGATCTGTGACTTTCTCCGTCGCCTTTAGTCCTCGCACGGTCGCCGTTTGTGCGTCGCTTGTCGTTCGTGAGTCTCCGGCTGATATTGCGCCAATGTCGTTCGAGTCGAACCTTCGCAGACTGGAAGAAATCGTCGCTCAGCTGGAGAGCGATCGCCTCGACCTGAACGCCGCCCTCAGGCTGTTCGAGGAGGGGATCGAGCTCCTCCGGCTTGCCTCCGGCGAGCTGGCCGAAACCGAGAGTAAAGTTAAGGAGCTCGTCGAGCGCGCCGACGGCGTGCTGGAGCTGAGGGATCTCCGCACTTAGCGCCCCGCCGATGACGGCCGCCGAACTCCGCGAGGCCGTGGAAGCTGGGCTTGCCCGAGCATTGCGACACGAGCTTCACGCACTTCCCTCGAGCGTCACCGACCCCATCCGCTATTCAATAGATGGCGGTGGGAAAAGGGTCCGTGGCATGCTGCTCCTCGCGGCTTACCGCGCGGCAGGAGGTGCCGGCGACGCGTCCGGTCTTGCTGCCGCGGTGGAGCTGATCCACGCGTACTCGCTCGTCCACGACGATCTACCATGCATGGACGACGACGACGTCAGGCGCGGGCGACCAACCGCACACCGTGTCTTCGGCATCCGGGCCGCAACAGTAGCGGGCGCAGTCATGATCCCTCTGGCAGCTCGCATAGCCTGCGATTCCGCCGAGGAGCTCGTGTTGCCGAGGGAGACCGGCTGTATGATAGTTAAGGTATTAATGCGGGCTGCTGGCGCAGGCGGGATGATCGGCGGGCAGCTCGCCGATCTCGACGCCGAGGGCGCCGAGCTGGCCCGCGAGGAGCTCGACCTGATTCATTCCGCCAAGACTGGTGCGCTAATCGCCGCCTCGCTGGAGATAGGCGGCCTGGCTGCCGGCGCTACCGAGCCAAGGGTTCGCGCTCTGGTTGACTTTGGCTCGCGAATCGGGCTCGCATTTCAGATCATGGACGACGTACTCGACGTGACATCATCGACCGATAAGCTTGGCAAAACGACGGGGCGGGACGTCGCCCTCAGGAAAAGCACCTATCCGGGCCTGCTCGGCGTGGTTGGCGCAACCGATCGGGCCAACAACCTCGTAGCGTCCGCGTGTCGCGATCTTCGATCGCACGAGATCCACACGGCGGAGCTCGAAGAGCTTGCGACGTTCATCGTCTCCCGCACTCACTGACAACTGCATCGAATGACCATACT
>JALYJX010000408.1 GCA_030775065.1 Gemmatimonadota bacterium
ATCAACACCTCGTGGTTGATCCGGTCGAAGAACTTCTCCAAATCCATGTCGACGACCCAGCGTTTGCCGGATTGGACATGGCTCCGAGCCGCCTTGACCGCCGGAGCCGCACTGCGTCCGGGTCGAAACCCACAGCTGTGCGGTGAGAACTCTTTGTCCCAGATGGGCCTGAGTATTTGATGCATCGCCTGCTGGATGAGACGGTCCAGCACCGTCGGGACACCCCAAGCAAACTGCACTCCGTCCCAATAAGCATTTGGGATGGGCCACCGTAACTCACCCGTTTCATCCTCTGTCGGGAAAGCGGTTTCTCGTTCTCAAGATGCGGAAGGTTGGAGGCCGCGATGTCCTCTCTCTTTTCGATGAACACACCGGCACGGTCGCTCTTCCTCGCGAGTGGACCGATCAAGCTCCACCCTGCCCGTGCTCCAGCGTATTTGAACCAGTGCCGGTTCTGCACGCGGCCTGTCTGCTCAAGTTGCAGGAACTGGTTCAACTGATTGGAAAAAGGATTGACGATGCCAAGTAACACAATACACTCCGACCAGTTATATAACTGGTCTGCTAATGAGCGACTCCACTGCCGCTTTGCTTCATCGGCGCCAAGCCTTGGTCAAAAAACTGGCCCGGCTAGAGCCTCTCATCCTTCGGGGCTCCCTCATCGAACGCTACAAACGGTGCGGCCATCCCGGTTGCAAATGTCAGCAGGGACAGGGACACGGGCCCAAATATTACCTTTCCGTCAGCCAGGCCGGCAGCCGACCCGAGATGGATTACGTGCCAGAGGAGTTTTCCCAGCAGGTCTCCGATTACTTGCAGAACTTCCAGAAAGTCCGCCAGGTGCTGGAGCAGATCTGCAATATCAACCGCAAGTTATTAGGGCGCCGAGTGAAGTTCTGACTAGCAACGCTCATGGAGCGTTTATCCTCATCTCAGCTCGATGTCGAATCGGCTGGGATCCTTGTCGCCAACTTGCTGCAGAGCTGGTGGCACGCCGGCTTTGCTTTGCCCCCAACGCCAAGAAAAGAGACCTGCGATGAACTCCAAAATCCAAGCTCACCATCGTCAGAAAATGGCCTGCGTTTACCTGCGACAGTCAACGATGGCGCAAGTTTATCACCACCAGGAGAGCACCAACCGCCAATATGCGTTGAAGGATCGAGCCCTGGAACTGGGCTGGCCACCGGACCAGATCCGAGTGTTGGATGCCGACCTGGGACAGTCGGGCACTCAGATGAACAACCGCCAGGACTTCAAGACGCTGGTGGCCGAGGTGTCTCTAGAGAAGGTGGGGGCGGTCTTCGCCCTGGAGGCTTCGCGGTTGTCGCGCTCGTGCAGCGACTGGCATCGCTTGCTGGAGATCTGCTCGTTGACGGGGACGCTCATCGTCGATGCGGATGGTTGCTACGATCCGGCCGATTTCAACGACCAGCTCCTGCTCGGCCTCAAAGGGACCATGTCGCAGGCCGAACTGCATTTTATCCGCGCGCGCCTCCAGGGTGGCAAGCGCAACAAGGCCCACCGCGGAGAACTGCGTTTTCCTCTTCCGGTCGGTTATGTCTATGGCGATGAACCGGGCAGCGTGTTGTTTGATCCGGATACCGAAGTGCACAATGCCGTGCGATTAGTTTTCACTCTTTTCCGCCAAACCGGCAGTGCGTACGGGGTGGTTCGGCACTTCCTGCAACACAATTTGAGTTTTCCTCGGCGCGCGTACGGCGGGGTTTGGAATGGGAAGATCATCTGGGGCAAGCTGCAGCATGGACGAGTGTTGGGACTTTTGAGCAATCCTTCCTACGCCGGAGCCTACGTCTTCGGCCGTTATCGTGGAGCCAAATCCATCTCGCCCGAAGGGCAGATTCGATCCCGAGTGCAACGACTGCCGATCGATTCCTGGCTGGTCTTGATCCAAGAGCATCATCCCGGTTACATCAACTGGGACGATTACTTGGAAAACCAGCAGATGCTCGAGCAGAACCAGACCAATCAACTTGAGCAGTGTTCCAGTGGGGCTGCGCGCGAAGGCCGCGCCCTCTTGCAGGGGCTGCTTCTGTGTGGACATTGCGGGCGTGGGCTCTCTCCTCGCTACACGGGCAACGGAGGGATTTATCCGGTCTACGAATGCACCCGCCGCCAGACCGACACCCGCTATTCAGCGGAATGCGTGAGGATCCAAGCGGACCTCATGGACAAAACCGTCAGTGATCGCGTTTTAGAAATCCTTCGCCCAGAGCAGGTCGAGATTGCCCTTCGGGCTGTGAAGGAATTGGAACGTCGCAGCCAAGCCGTCGATCAACAATGGCGAATGCGGATCGAGCGCTTGGAATATCAGTCCCAATTGGCTCAGAGGCGTTATGAAGAGGTTGACCCATCCAATCGCCTGGTGGCAGGCACTCTGGAGCGACGCTGGAACGACGCGCTGGAAGAACTCAAGACCGCTCAAGGAGAACTTCACCAGTCTCGGCAACAGCAAGGGTTGGAGTTGACTGAGCAACAGAAAACCCAACTTCGGGCTTTGGCAGAGGACCTGCCCAAGCTCTGGAAGAGCCAGACGACTTCGGCCCAAGATCGCAAACGGATGCTGCGCCTGCTCCTCAAGGATATCACCGTGGAAAAGCGGCGCGTGGAACGCAAGGCCGTGCTGCACATCCGTTGGCAAGGTGGCGCCTTGGAAGATCTGTCGGTCGACCTCCCCCTCCCGGCCCCGGACAAGGTCCGTTACCCTGAGACGCTGGTGAGCCGGGTTCGTTCGTTGGCTGCAGCCATGACCGACGCGCAGATCACGGCCACGCTCAATCAGGAAGGGCTCCTGAGCGCCAAGGGCAAGCCGTTCACTCCGAGCAAGGTCAAATGGATTCGGGGCCGCCATGATATTCCAGCGCCGTCCTTGAAAAATCCCGATGAGCTGACCGTCGGCGAGGTTGCCGGTCGTTTTGCCGTCCGTCCCGGTGTTGTCTATTACTGGATCGAGCGCGGTCATCTCCCGGCGCGTCGGCTCGGCCATGGAACACCGTACTGGATCAATCTGGGTGCGGAAAAAGAAGCTGAGCTTCGGGCCTGGGTAACCAACTCAAATCGGATCAAACAAACACAAACCCAAAACCCTGCTGCGTCAGGTGCAATATGAACTCACCGTCGGCATCCCCAGCATGCGCGTACCTCCACCGGGTTTGGGTCGGTCCACTCGCCGCACTGGCTTGGGTTCATACGTTCCTTTAAGGACTTCGAGTCTTCCTGCCCTCTCATCCACTGCGGCTGCCTCGCATGTGATTTCTGTTCGTCGGACCAGCGCTTTGCTTGCACCTTCCTTCCGATTCCACCTCGCGGTGGACACCCTGGCTGTTCGGCTGGCACTTCCCCTGGCCGGGTCTGCATCGGACTTTATCCAACCTGTCAGT
>JALYJX010000409.1 GCA_030775065.1 Gemmatimonadota bacterium
TTGAGAATCTACTGGACGAACGCAGATACTCGGGACAAGGATGGCTGGATCTACGTTGGCATCCACATCGTCTCTGATGCGAATTCGCAAGCCCGACTACTTGCACTGAGGATTCATTCGAAAGTGCGACGCTGACGCGCGATATTGGAGCGCTGTTTCCGGATCGTCTTGTGCCAATCCCAGCGAGTAAGCCATCCACAAAACAGAGCTATCTTCGACGAGCGCCGCGGTTCCTGTGCCGTCTGCTCGGTCCAGCAGGCGCGCCAGACGGTCTCGCCATCCGGAAACTCCGCGCCGAAGACCTGCCGAGGTTCTTCTACCCCGCCGATCTGGCGCTCGGCGAGAGGTGGCTCAGACTTCAGGAGCGCGACCAGATGTACGTCGCTGTAGCCGAGATCGACGGAGTAGCGGTCGGACGGAGCTGCCTCCTGTTCAACTCCAATGGTGACCCCCCGAACGCCTACGCGTTCGCCAGC
This sequence comes from Gemmatimonadota bacterium, assembly GCA_030775065.1. GTDB lineage: Bacteria > Gemmatimonadota > Gemmatimonadetes > Gemmatimonadales > Gemmatimonadaceae > UBA4720. The sequence continues at coordinate 477 of JALYJX010000409.1, forward strand.
TCGGTTTCCGCCGAGTGGCGCTCTCGCGGAATCGGTTCGGCCCTCGTTGCTCACAACGAACGCGTGGCGCACTCACGAGGCATGTACCACATCTCCGCACATACGGCGAAGCATAATCCACGAGCAGCGGCCTGGCGGGAACGAATGGGCTATCGCCGCGTGGGTGAAGAGACCATTCATTGGAAGGAGGTCGACGGACGCCACGTCGAATCCCTCTGCTGGAAATTCGAGCGCACGTTCACGCCTCCCACTTCGCACCGGATTCGACAGTGGGTCCGGATTAGAGTGTCGAAGTGGCGTCGGTGGCTTGTGGTATTGCTGGCGTCCTTCACGTAAAATTGTCGCGATGCAAGAGGCGGCGATCGATCGCCTTGCCGGCGACCGTCCCGAGGCACAGCCGGCGGGCATTCGAGGACAAATGCCTGACGAGGGAATGTCGCACGCCCAGTCGCGCCTCGGGACGGCATTCGCGAGTCCGGCGTTCGCCATGGTGTCGCTCGCTGTCGCGGCGATCCTCCTCAAGCTGCCAACGCTCGAGACACCGGCGTACTGGGACGAAATGGGGTGGCTGCGTCAGGCTCATTGGTTGTCGGAGGGCAGCCTGCGCGAGGCGATACCAGGCCTTCGTCCGGCGGCGGCGTTCTGGGGCCATCCACCCGGATTACACCTGATCCTCGCGACGCTCGGCAAGGTCTTTGGAGTCTCCCTGAACACGGCTCACGCCATCATCGCCGTGTTCGCCGCTCTGGGCGTATGCGCCACGTTCCTGCTCGCTCGCTACTGGTATGGTACGCGCACCGCATGGCTCGCCGCCTTCCTTCTCCTGCTTTCGCCCGTCTATCTGGCGCAGTCGGGAATGTTTCTCGCCGACGTTCCTGTAACGGCGCTCGGCGCGCTGGCTACGTACTTTGTCGTCAAGGACCGGTACGCCCCCTACGTCGCGTGCGCGTCGTGTATGGTACTCCTGAAGGAAACCGCGATCGTGCTGGTGGTGGCCCTGATCCTCTATCGATTCGTGGTGCTGAATCCCTTCCGACAGGCCAGGCTCCGGGATGTGGCGCGTCACAGCCTGCCGCTCGCCGTCATTGGCGCCTTCATTCTCCTCCAGAAGGCCACCACCGGTCACTTCTTCTTCATTTATAACTTCGACGTCGAGCTGTTCCAGCTTACGCCCGCCCTGGTGCGGTACCAGTTTGCCGTGATCACACGATGGATCTTCATCGACCAATACAGGTTCATCTTCACTGCGCTGATCGTGCTCAACCTCCTCGTCAACGCGAAAGCGCGCCGGCGTGAGCTCTGGCTCTGCGCGTTCGTTGTCGTGCTGTCAGGATACTCCTTCTCGGTGCTCTACTTCATGCCGCGATATCTGCTTCCCGTACTGCCACTGTTCTATATCCTCGCTGCCGCGTCGATTCTCGATCTTGCGCGACGGCCCAGATTGCAGCTCGTCGCCGCCTGCGCGGCGTTGGGCATGATGAGTTGGTCGCTCATGTCGCAACCTCTCAGCACGAATGGCGAAACGAGCCCTCGCTACCTCGACATCGTCGCGATGCACAAGGCGGCGATCGATCGCCTTGCCCGCGACAGTCCCGACGCACGGGTGCTGACGACCTGGCCGCATACTGATGAGCTGACGCGGCCGCTCCTCGGATACGTGCTGCAGCCGATCGACGCGAAGGGCTTCCGCGCCGAGTCGGATCTTCGGGAGGCGGACCTCATTCTCGTCTCGCAGCCGGCCAATGGACCCGAGGTTAGACTGCGCGAGCTCGCGCGGACAAACGCATGGCGACTGATCCTGCGACAGGAAAAGGAGAGCGCGTGGATCGAGCTCTACGCCCGAGCCAACCAGCCTGCCGCTACACCGAGTCGATGACTGGACGAGATCGGACGCCGACGCGCTCGAGGATGGCGCGACGAATTCGTATATCGCTCATTCGGATTTCGCAGTTCGCGCGCGTGCGCCTGCACGCCACTACGATTTCGCGGTGGGGTTGGTGGCCCGCAGATATTCCCGTCATTCTGCAACCGCACCGCCATTCGGCTCGGCGCGCGAATCCACGAATTGCGTACTACATCTGGCGCTTCCCGGTTCTCAGTCAAACCTTCGTTCGTCGAGAGATCGATGCCCTGAGGAAGCACGGCGTTTCGCTCGAAGTATTCACAGAGGCCGCCGAAGACGTGGACCTGCTCGACGAACGCGATCGGGCTCTGCTGACAACGACGAGGTATCTGCTTCCGGTCGACCGCCAGCGCCTCTCCCGTTACCACAGGGAGTTTCGTCGCGATCGTCCGCTCACGTATTACCACGTCTATCTCTTCGTCATGTCGCGCCGATACGGCCTGACGAAGACGCTTCGACGCGACCGGGCACACTTCAACCAGGCTGTGTATCTCGCCGGTCATCTTCGCGATGCTGGCATAGACCGGGTCCATTCGCCCTGGGGCGATCGCGCGGGATTCGCGGCAATGATCGCCGCAAAGCTGCTGGGCGTTCCGTTCTCCCTTCAGGTCAGGGCGCACGATCTTCACGATCCATCGTACCATCAAGCGCTCCGGGAAATGCTTCCCAGCGCTGACTTCGTCATCACCAACACGCAGTACAATCGCCCGTTCATTCAGGCACTGATGCCGGGTCGCGGCACCGAGATTCACACGATCTACAACGGCATCAATCTCGCGGAATTCGATCCATCAGAGCGATCCACCGCGAGCGGCGTCCCGACACGAATCTTGTGCGTCGCGCGCCTGGTGGAGCAAAAGGGCCTGACATATCTGCTCGACGCGTGCGCTCTGTTGCGTGACCGCAACTTCCCCTTCACGTGTGACGTGATCGGCGGTACAGAGGAGCCTCTGTACACTGAGTACTGGCAGAGCCTGAAGGAAAAGCACCATCGTCTCGAGCTCGAGAGTTGCGT
>JALYJX010000410.1:0-3018 GCA_030775065.1 Gemmatimonadota bacterium
GAACAAGCGCACTGCAGCGGTTGTCGACGGGCTGGGGTTGCCGGAGTACTTCGCGATGGAGGCGTACGTAGTTCGCCGGGACGGGGCGCCGATGGAGGCAGAGCGAGTTCCGACGAGTGCGCTGGGCGCACCGAGCGATCAGGATTCGCCGCGGCCGCACGCGCGATAGCGCGGCTCGCCGGAGCTTTCACTCGGTGTTGAACAGATCTTTCCGATACTGTCATCGGGCTTCGGTAACCGGTCACCGGTGACCGGTAGCCGGTTACCGAGGCCCGGTAGGTGGAACTTCAAACTTTGAGAAAGATCCTCTTCCGGTACATCCACGCGAGGATCGCGAACCAGAACAGCACCGTCGCGAAGGCCATCGCGAGCGATGCGTTGCGCGGCTCCAGCCACGACTCGAAGACCGACTTGTAGATGACAGCCTCCACCGCCAGAGGCTTTCCGTTGTAATCGACCTTCCACAGCGTGTAGATGATGCGGGCGAGCACACCAGACCCGACGAAAGCGACTATTGGATTCACCCCGTAGATAACGAACGGCTTCGTCCACCAGCGGATGTTCCGCCATTCGATGACCCACATGGTCGTGGCGAGCGTGACACACGCCATGCCGGCGGTGAAGACCACGTACGAGCTCGTCCAGAGATTCTTGTTGATCGGGAATGACCAGTTCCACATGAGTCCGAGGACCATTCCAATGCTGCCCGCGGCGAACAGTCCCGCGATTCGCTCTATCAACGGTCGCTGCTCGAGAATCCACCTGCCGGCAAAAATGCCGAGCATTGCGGTTCCAATCGCGGGAATCGTGGAGAACGGGCCCTCGGGATCGTACGTCACGCTCCCCGACCACATGTGATTCATTCCGAGAATCGCGCGGTCGAGATGAGCGGCAAGAGTTTCGCCTGGCTTGTCGAGCAGGAGCGCGCCGATGGTCTTCCCGGGAATCGGGATGAGCGTCATAGCGAACCAGTACCCGAAAAGCAGTGCGACGACGATCACAACCTGCTGCTTGAGCGTCGTCTTGAGCGAGAGAAGACCGGCAGCGATGTAGACGAGGCCGATGCGCTGTAGAACGCCCAGTGTGCGCACGTGCTCCAGCCGATAGACAATGCGATCGAGTATGGACGGATCGGCCATGCCCTCGATGGTTCCCCATTGATAGAATGGGAAAAGCGACATCAGGAATCCGAGCAGGAAGATGATGCCGCCGCGCTTGAGGATCTGCTTTACGAGCGCGGCGTCGCTGTCTCCGCGCGCCCGGCGGGCGCTGATCGAGATGTGAGTAGTTATTCCGACGATGAAGAGAAAGAACGGGAAAATCAGGTCAGTGGGCGTCCAGCCGTGCCACGCCGCGTGCTGGAGCGGGGGATAGATTGCGCTCCACGTGCCGGGATTGTTCACGAGCAGCATGGCGGCGATGGTCACTCCCCTGAACACGTCGAGCGATATCAATCGCTCGCTTTTCGGAGACTCCGGCGACGCAGCGGAAGCGGGTGGCGCGACGGATTCTGCGTGCGGACGCCGGGCATCAGTCGCTGGGGGAATTCCAATCGTCGTGGCCATCTGCGTGTCCTCCGATCATCAACGATCGCCAGCGGTGTTGGCGCGTGCAAGCTTTTTTCGCCGGGAAGGCTACGTCATGAATGTAAGAGTTCTACGTAGTTTGGCGGATACGTGCATCGCACGGCTTCGCTTAGTCTTGACGCCAGCAACGTACGTCCTTAGGTATGGCGCACGCCGCGCAACGGGGCGATGATAATGCCGCACCATCCGATCGCTCGTATCTCTTCCCAAACACGAGGTCGTCGCTGATGTCAGCACTCAACGTACGCACGCTTCTGATTGGAATCGCCGTGACGTTATTCGCACTGCCGGCGGCCGCACAAAACGGGACCATCACCGGACGGGTCACGGAGGCAGGTTCGGGAAGGGGCATTGCCGCTGCCGGTGTCCGGGTGCTCGCCGGAATTCGAAACGCGGGAGGCGCCCCCACCGATGAGAATGGCAATTACCGCATTTCCAATGTTCCTGCGGGAACCTACACCGTTGAGGCACGACGCCTCGGCTACACCCCGACGCGCATGGAAGGAATAGTTGTTGGCGCAGGTGCTTCGGCCGCCGTCGACATTGCGATGAGCCCGGTTCCGACGCAGCTCGAGATGGTCATCACCGGCGTCTCCCGCAGTGCCGAGAAAATCATCGATGCGCCGGCTTCCGTTTCACGCGTGAGCGCTGTGCAGGTCAATGAACGACCGTCGATCACCGTCGCCGACCACGTCGCCGCTCTCCCCGGAATCGACGTCGCTCGCGGCGGACTGATGCGCTCGAACATCGTTGCCCGCGGATTCAATAACATCTTTTCCGGCGCGATGATGACGCTGACCGATAACCGGTTTGCGTTCGTTCCGTCGCTGCGTGTGAACATCCCCTACCTCAACCCGACGGTAAACGAGGACATCGACCATATCGAGGTCATCCTCGGACCGGGCGCGGCGCTCTACGGACCGAATACGCCGAGCGGTGTGATGTCACTGACCACGAAGTCGCCGTTCGGAACCGAGGGAGCCACGGTGACAGTCGACGGCGGCAATCAGGACGTGCTCAGAGGATCCGTGAGGACCGCCTGGACGACGGGCAAGCTGGGCGTGAAGGCCAGCATCGAGGCGTTCAAGGGCACCGAGTGGGATTTCGTTCCCTCCGACACAGTCGGCGAGCAGCAACCGCGCGACCGCGACCTGAATCGTTACGGAGGCGAGTTTCGTGTTGATTTCCGGCCGACGGCCGGAGCATCGATCATCGCGAACTACGGCCGTAGCGGGGCCGGCCGCGCCGTCGAGCCGACGGGACTCGGTCCCGCGCAGGTGAAGGACTGGGTCTATCAGACCTATCAGCTGCGCTCACGATACAAGCAGCTGTTCGGCCAGATATTCATGAACACCAGCGACGCGGGCGGAAGCTTTCTGCTCCGAGCCGTGCGTCCGACGTCGAACTGTCCGGATGTGACCGACCCGGCGTG
>JALYJX010000410.1:3028-3386 GCA_030775065.1 Gemmatimonadota bacterium
TTCAACTTCGGCACGCGGGAGCGCCTGATCTACGGTTTCGACTACATCTATACCGAGCCGAGGACCGAGCGTACGCTCAACGGCCGGAATGAGGACGACGACGACATCAACGAGAGAGGCGGATACATCCATTCGGTGACGACCCTGTCCCGGATGCTGGAGCTTACCGCCGCGGCGCGCGTCGACAAGCACAGCCGCCTCGAGGATCCGGTCTTCTCCCCCCGGCTTGCTCTCGTCATCAAACCGCAGGACGACCAAGCCTTCCGCGTCACGTACAACCGTGCATTCTCCACGCCGAGCACGCTCAATCTTTTTCTCGATCTTGAGGCAAATCGCATCCCTCCGACCGGCACGAAGC
>JALYJX010000411.1 GCA_030775065.1 Gemmatimonadota bacterium
CCACATGCCGCTGCGAGGTCGCAACGGCGCATTCCCGACGATGCATGACGAAATACTTCTAGTGACAGGCGGGGCAAAGGGCATCGGGATCGAATGCGCCCTCGCAGTTGCGCGACAGTCAGGGGCTCGCCTCGCGCTGTTCGGCAGGACGAGTAAGGAGGACGCTTCAGTCAGATCGGCACTTTCGCGTCTCCGTTCTCACGGAGTTTCGTGCGAATACGTTAAGACGGATGTGACGGATTTGGATGCAGTCGCAGCATCGATAGGCCGGCTGCAGGTGAGCGGGGCTCGGATCACAGGTGTGCTTCATGCTGCAGGGATTAACTCCCCAAAAGCCATGCGCGATCTCACTCTCGATGACATGCGTTCAACAGTCGCGCCAAAGATCGCCGGGGCCAGAAATGTCTTCACAGCGTTGGTCGGTCAGCAGCTAAAATTCTTCTTCTGTTTCGGCTCGATAATCGCAAGAGTGGGGCTGGAAGGCGAAGCGCATTATGCTCTCGCGAACGACTGGCTCGAGAGTGTCATCGACGAGATGCGGATAGCACAGCCAAGTTGCCGCTCCACCGTGGTTGAGTGGTCGGTCTGGGCAGGCACCGGGATGGGCGAGCGGCTTGGGAGTGTGAATGCCCTCGCCCAACGCGGTATTGACCCGATAACAGTTGAGCGCGGCGGCGAAATGCTGCTACGGCTTTTGACCGCAGATCAACTCCCGCCGAGGGTGGTAGTAACTGGACGTTTCGGGAGTCCGGTAACGCTTGTGCAAGCAGTCAAGCAGCTTCCCCATCTGCGCTTCTTGGAGAAAGTGCAAGTGTTCTACCCGGGTGTTGAACTTGTGGTTGACGCCGATCTGTCTTCGGGGAGCGATCCGTATCTTGGCGACCATGTCCTTCACGGTGAGCAATTACTTGCTGGGGTCATTGGACTGGAAGCTATGGCACAGGCCGCCTCCGTGCTGTTGGACCTGAAAGAAGGTGCCATCACTGTCGAGCGGGCGAAGTTCACACATCCGATCAGTACTGACGACGAAGGACACATGCGTGTTCGCATCGCGGCGCTCTCACAGGACAGTGGGGACGTGGAGGTAGTGTTGCTGAGTAAGAGCACCGGCTACAACGTCGAGCACTTTCGAGCTTCCTTCTCAGCATTTCGGGGGGGCTTGGTGCGGTCGCCCGCTGAGCCCGGTACCGATCAAAATGCCGGGGGGGTCGTCGATCTACTGCCGGAGCGGGATCTCTACGGTCGACTCCTATTTCATGGACCTCGGTTCCAAAGGGTTAATCGTTACTTCAGTCTCAGTGCAACGCAATGCACGGCGGAAATTGATGCTACACGAAGAAACCTGTTTGGTGATTTCTTTTGCCAAGACCTCGTTCTCGGCGATCCGATCGTTCGGGATGCAGCAATACATGCGATTCAAGCGTGCGTTCCACACGCACGACTGCTTCCAATCGCAGTTGAGCGGATTGAAATCGATGTTAAGGAGTACGTCACTGAGCGAAGTGTCGTTCACGCTTGGGAACGCAGGCGCGACGGGGACACTCTTACGTACGATCTTGAGCTCATTTCCCCCGAGGGAACGGTCCGCGAGCGCTGGCTTGGGCTGGTACTCCAAACGGTAGAGCAATTGCCCGTTCTTGCGGATTCCTGTCGAGCTCTCTTGGGTGTTTATCTCGACAGACGTGTTGGGGAATTGATTCCAGGCGCTGATACCTCGGTTACTGTGTCGACGCGGGGAAACGCGGTACGTCAACAGGGTGATCTTGCGGACGGATACACAGGTCCACTCGCGTATCGCCTCGATGGAAAGCCGGAATCGATCGACGGACGTTTTTTCAGTGCGTCGCACTCGGGCGCAATCAGTGTTACTGCGACTGCGTCGTTGCCGATTGGGTGCGATGTAGAACTGGTCAGATCGAGCGACGATGGTTCGCTTTCCGAACTCCTCGGGGACAGGGGAGTCGCACTCGCGGTCAGTATTTCGAAATTGACCGGTGAAGACATGCAGCACAGCTGCCTTCGCGTATGGACCGCAAAAGAGGCGGTCTACAAGATTGGCCGGGCCGTGAACTCTGCGCTCCATTTGGTGCGCGTTGCCGATGACGGATGGATCACGATCAGGGCCGATGAAACGCGGATTGCAGTTGGAATCATCCCAGGAAGGGGAACACTCTCCTCTATGGTTATTGCGCTGGCGATCGAAAACTCGGAGCCGATCGTAGCTCCTTATAAAAATGTCCGGCATGCGGCGGCACCGACCTCATACCAATCGTCCAACAGCGGTGTGGGCGTTGCAAAGAATGCATCCGGAAACGGGGATTGATGGCCGAGCTTCCGTTCTTCGAATACCGCCACATCGTTTGTTTCGAAGAGACCAACTTCGTGGGTAATGCTTATTTTGCCCACTATATCCGCTGGCAAGGGCACTGCCGCGAACTTTTTATTCGGGAACGCGCACCAACCCTCCTTGGCCAGCTCTCTAGCGGCCTTGCATTGGTTACTGTCCGCTGTGCGTGTGAGTATTTCAGCGAGCTTTTGCCCTTCGACGACGTGAGTATTCGGATGAGTCTCGGCGCCATCGATCGAAATCGGCTGTTGCTCCGATTTGAGTACGTGCGGCTGTCCGGTCCCAATCCCGGTCTTGTCGCGTCCGGCGAACAGGAAGTGGCGTGTATGCGTCGCGATAAGCGGGGTCTCGCGCCCACGCCGGTCCCAGCCCAACTCTTGACCGCACTCAAACCCTATCTCGCAGCCGGTGCCACTGGGCCCAATGCGATTCGGCCCGCCGACACACGGCCAGTTGGCGCCTGATCATTTTGCAGGCGAAAGGAGGAGGATGTATCTACCTGACGTCGAATCGCACGTCGTGGTCGGTCCCCATGCGGCCGTTATCGATCAAACTCGCGAGTTTGCTCTGCCGATTGCGCAGATCATGCACCTGCTGGCTTTCGAACCCGACCGAACGATGCACTTAGACCGTTTGGGGCAGGCGATGATTCGCCATCAGCAAGGCTACGCAGCTGGGCGCCGCTTAGCAAATCAAGGGTCTGCGGAAGCGTCCACCACCCATGGCTGACCCAGGTGTGTCTGCAACCAGTTCCGCCGAATCATCGCTGAAAAGACGGCACATCGTGTCAACAGTCGCCGATGTATTGCATAATCACGCGCAGCGCGATTTTGGAGCGAGTGGGTTCCGTGAAGTTGAGTTGGAGATACGCACCGGTCGCCACACGCTGTACAAGTATGACGTAGGGCACGTATGGCAGCGGAGAATGGGCGAATCCCGGTCGCTCTTCTGCGTCACCGCTCCTCGTATTCTGGCGGGTACGAGTCTGTTGATGGTAGAGCGCCCCGGGAAGGAAGAGTTGACTATTGCG